>CAYPVZ010000184.1:0-3309 GCA_964414235.1 uncultured Rhodothermales bacterium
GCCGGCGCCGGCCCGCGAGATCCGCCTCGGCGTCGTCGTGCGGTAGCCGCTGGCGGAGGCCGGCCGCCAGCGCGGCGGGACGTGTGAAGAGACGCCCGGGGTGACACGACGCGGGCACCCGCCGGCGGTAGCTCGGCGCCTCGCGCCGGCCGGAACGGGGCCGGGCGCCCCAGGTTCTGACACGTCCCCCCATGGCTTCCCGGCACGCCCCCCGCATGGACGACCGCATCCTCATCCGCGTCGCTCGCGAGCACAACCTCAAGGGCGTCGACCTCGACATCCCGCGCAACGAGCTGGTCGTCGTCACCGGGCTGAGCGGCAGCGGCAAGTCGTCGCTCGCCTTCGACACGATCTACGCCGAGGGCCAGCGCCGCTACATGGAGTCGCTCTCCAGCTACGCCCGCCAGTTCCTCGGCGTCATGGAGCGGCCCGACGTCGACTTCATCGACGGCCTCAGCCCCGTCATCGCCATCGAGCAGAAGACGGTCTCCCGCAACCCGCGCTCCACGGTCGGCACGGTGACGGAGATCTACGACTTCATGCGGCTGCTCTACGCCCGCGCCGCCGACGCCTACTCCTACGTCTCCGGCCGCCCCATGCGCCGCCAGTCGGACGACGAGATCATCGACGCCATCGCCGGCTGGCCCGAGGGCACGCGCGTCCAGGTGCTCGCCCCCGTCGTCCGCGGGCGCAAGGGCCACTACCGCGACCTCTTCGAGCAGACCGCCAAGAGCGGCTTCGAGCGCGTCCGCACCGACGGCGAGGTCCGCGAGATCACGAAGGGCATGCAGCTCGACCGCTACAAGGTCCACGACGTCGAGGTCGTCGTCGACCGGCTCGTCGTCAAGGAGGGCGTGCGGCCGCGCATCTCGCAGGCCGTCGAGATCGCCCTCGGCATGGGCAACGGCACCCTCATCGCCCAGGTCGACCGCTCCGGCGACGAGAGCCAGCTCGACACCGGCGACGTCCTCTTCAGCCGCCACCTCACCGCCCCCGAGGACGGCCTCAGCTACGACGACCCGAGCCCCAACACCTTCAGCTTCAACAGCCCCTACGGCGCCTGCCCCGCCTGCAACGGGCTCGGCGTGCGCAAGGAGATCGACCCCGACCTCGTCGTCCCCAACCCCAAAAAGACCATCGCCCAGGGGGCGCTGGCGCCCCTCGGCAAGCCCCGCGACGTCTGGGTCTTCAGCCAGCTCCACGCCGTCGCCGACGCCTACGACTTCGATTACGAGACGCCGGTCGAGGACCTCACCGACGAGCAGCGCCGCGTCATCCTCGACGGGGCTGGCGACGAGCAGTTCGACATCGTCTACGCCTACAAGGGCCGCCAGGTCACCTACCAGCACCGCTTCGGCGGCGTCTACGGCCACATCCAGCACACGCTCGAGAACGCCTCCAACAAGGCGCAGCGGACCTGGGCCGAGGCCTTCATGCGCGTCCGCGCCTGCGGCGTCTGCGGCGGCGGACGCCTCAAGCCCGAGTCGCTCAGCTACCGCATCGGCAACACCAGGACCTACGAGGGCGACGCCTCCATCGCCGACCTCGTCCAGAAGGACCTGAGGGCGCTCCGCGAGTGGTTCGAACGCCTCGCTCTCGAAGGCCGCCAGGCGACCATCGGCGAGCCCATCGTCAAGGAGATCCGCGAGCGCCTCGACTTCCTGCTCAACGTCGGCCTCGACTACCTCACGCTCGACCGGCCCGCGCGCACCCTCTCCGGCGGCGAGAGCCAGCGCATCCGGCTGGCGACGCAGATCGGCACCCAGCTCACCGGCGTCCTCTACGTCCTCGACGAGCCCTCCATCGGCCTCCACCCGCGCGACAACTCGAAGCTCATCGCCAGCCTCGAAGCCCTCCGCGACCTCGGCAACTCCGTCCTCGTCGTCGAGCACGACCGCGAGATGATCGAGGCCGCCGACTTCGTGGTCGACCTCGGGCCCGGCGCCGGCGAGTTCGGCGGCCTCCTGCTGGCGGCCGGCCCGCCCGAGGACATCGCCACAGTCGAGGGCGACGGCGCGCTTCCCGAGTCGCTCACGACGGCCTACCTCGCCGGCCTCCGCGCCGTGCCCACGCCCGCCCCCGAGGAGCGGCGCGCGGGCACCGGCGAGTGGCTCGCGCTGGAGGGCGCGCGCGGGCACAACCTCAAGACGGTCGACTTCCGCCTCCCGCTCGGCACGCTCACCGTCGTCACCGGCGTCTCCGGCTCCGGCAAGTCCAGCCTCATCAACCAGACGCTGGCGCCCATCCTGGCCGCTCATTTTCATAACGCCCAGGCGGTCCCGCTGCCCTACGCCGACGTCACCGGGCTCGACCACGTCGACAAGGTCATCGCCATCGACCAGTCGCCCATCGGCCGGACCCCGCGCTCCAACCCGGCCACCTACACGGGCCTCTTTGGCCTGATCCGGGACCTGTTCGCGCGCCTCCCGGAATCGGAGATCCGCGGCTACAAGCCGGGGCGCTTCTCGTTCAACGTCAAGGGCGGGCGGTGCGAGACCTGCAAGGGCGCCGGCATCATGAAGCTGGAGATGAACTTCCTCCCGGACGTCTACGTCGAGTGCGAGACGTGCAAGGGGAAGCGCTACAACGCCGAGACCCTCCAGGTCCGCTACAAGGGCAAGAGCATCGCCGAGGTGCTGGAGATGCCCGTCGCCGAGGCCCTCGGCTTCTTCGAGGCCGTCCCCCGCATCGCCCGCAAGCTGCGCACGCTCGACGCCGTCGGCCTCGGCTACATCCGCCTCGGCCAGCAGGCCACCACGCTCTCCGGCGGCGAGGCCCAGCGCATCAAGCTCTCCAAAGAGCTCTCCCGGCCCGGCACCGGCCGCACCCTCTACATCCTCGACGAGCCCACCACCGGCCTCCACTTCGAGGACGTCCGCCACCTGCTCCTCGTCCTCCAGGCGCTCGTCGACAAGGGCAACACGGTCCTCGTCATCGAGCACAACATGGACGTCGCCAAGCAGGCCGACTGGATCGTCGACCTCGGGCCCGACGGCGGCGCGGGCGGCGGGAGCATCCTCTACGCCGGCCCCCCCGAGGGGCTCGCCGAGGTCGACACGCCGACGGCGCCGTTCCTCGCCGAGGAGCTGGAGCGCGCCCGCCAGTCGGGCAACTTCGGCCTGGCCGTCCGCGCCATCGACCTCGACGCCCTTGCCGGCGACGACTCGGACCCGGACTCCGACGAGGTCGAGGAGGACGAGCCCGAGGCCGAGGAGGCGTAGCTCCCCCCGCCTGGGCGGCGAGCGGGGCCCCCGCCGCCCGGGGCGCGCCCTGGGCGAATGCACGATCGGCGTGGTGGGCGTCGGTGAC
>CAYPVZ010000184.1:3319-6423 GCA_964414235.1 uncultured Rhodothermales bacterium
CGCCGCCCTTGCGGGCGCCGACTCGGACCCGGACGCCGCCGTGGCGGCGGTGGCCGCGCCCGCGGCCGCGGTGGCCTTGCGCCCCCCGCCGGGGCGCCGCGGCGGGCCCCCTCCGCCCGGACCGCTCCCCCCGTCCGGACCGCTCCCCCCGTCCGGCCGCCCATCGCTCCGGCTGGCGCCTCCGCTCAACGGGCGCCCAGACTGTCCCCCTCACCCCGTGAGGGGGACAACCGGAGGTCGGCGCAGCCAGCGTTTCGAGCCGGGAGCGCAGCGACCTGCCGAAACGCGGGGGGAGCCCCCGCCTCGTCCCTCAGCCGGACGCCCCCGGCCGCCCCTACACCGCCAGCGGGTTCGCCAGCGCCTCGTACCGGTCGAACAGAAACGCCACCCGGTTCGCCTCCGTCGTGAACGGCTGGCTCCGGTACGCCCGGTCCACCGCCCGATCCAGCGCCGCATGAGCCCGCACCAGCGCCGCCGGCATCGCCAGCGGGTCGTAGAGTTCCGCCAGCGTCGCCCCCCCCGCCAGGTGCGGCGCCCGCGCCTCCAGCACCGCCTGCCTCGCTGCCGACTGGCGGACATCGCCGGCATTCTCACGGGAGGTCGAGTCAAGCAAAGCCGTACATCGCTCGATGAGCCCCCATATACAACGGGTGGGGAGCGAAGTGAGACGCCGACGGCTCCCGGATCGGCCTTGACTCATGCTCTCGGATGAAGTCATAGTCCGAGTGCTCCGGCAGTCCAGCACGGACGATCACCCTCCGCCGGTCCGAGAGCGCGATCCACCCGATGTCGAGCGCCCAATGGTGCATACGGCACAGGCTGATCCCGTTCCGTAAGTCGTCCTTGCCGTTTCGAGAGCGCGGATAGATATGAGCGCTCTGCACCTCAGGCTCTCCCTTCGGACCTTCGACACCGAGGGCACAGATCGCACACCGGCCCTGGTAGAGTACACGGACGTCCCTTCGGAATGCCTCGGAACGCGGAGTTTGGCGAACCAGGGTCACTCTGGGTGCGGCGTCATCCGTCAATTCAGGTTCGTCCTGGATCGACGCCGTGAGGATCGCATCGTGCTCACGCAGGACAGCGGCTTCTTCGGCCTCTTCTGAAGGCTCCGAGACGCGTCCTGAGGCGGGCTCGATGGAATATTCGATGGGCTCACGGGCGATGGTGTAACCACGAAGCCACATCCAGAGTGCAGCCGGTCCACCTGCTTGTGCGACTTTGTCCTCGCGGATCCGCTGTACCTGTCCGATAGGTCCTTTGTACGTCTCGCTGTATCCCAGCTTGTGCCGAAGCTCGGGCCACGTCAGGTCGAGTGGCTGTGTCCGGAAGAAGAAGATGAACGGGAAGCCCTTCTCCCCCCACAGCGCCCTCGAAAGCCCCGGGAACCGCATGGGGACATAGACCTCGACGACGCCGAGCGCCGGGATCGGTCCCCTATCGGCGTGAGAGATCATCAGAAGAAACACGTCGCCTTCAGCGAGCGCCCCGATGGCTTGAGAGGCTCCATCTGGTACTCCCCAGCAATTCCATCGACCCTCAGGAAACGCCATCCCGAGCCGGCTCAGCAAATACGGCTTCTGCGGGTGGTCATCCGATACACTTTCGAGGACGAGCGATGTCGGACGGTCTGTAAACACCGTCTTCGGAAAGTCACGGGCTGACCCGGGCTGGCCGACATAGTGCAGGAAGAAGTTCATTCGACCTCAGGCTGTCTGGGGAAAGGGAATCCGGGAGAGACCGGGAGTGGCGCGAACTCTAGCACGTTGTCGCTTTCGATCCCACCGGGTGCGCCTTCGGATCGTCTCAATCTCTAGCCGCCGAAGCTCCCGGTACGCCACCACCAGGAAGTTGCCGCAGCCGCACGCCGGGTCCAGCAGCCGAAACGACGAAAGCCGGTCGTGGAAGCGCCCCAGCGCCGCCCGGTTCGTCCCCGCCCGCCGAAGCTCCTCCCGCAGCCCATCCAGAAACAGCGGGCCGATCAGCTTCAGGATGTTCGTCTCGCTCGTGTAGTGCGCCCCCAGCGACCGCCGCTCCTCCGGGTCCATCACCCCCTGGAACAGCGATCCGAAAATGGCTGGGCTGATCTGCCCCCAGTCCAGCCCGCACGCCGCCAGCAGCCGGTCCCGCATCCCCGAGTCGAACGCCGCCGCCCGCAGCGGCTCCGCGAACAGCGCCCCGTTCACGTACGGGAACGCCGCCAGCTGCTCGTCCAGCGTCGTCTGCCGTGCCTCGGGCGCCGTGTCCAGCACGTCGAACAGCTGCCCCAGCAGCGGCCCCAGGTCCGAGCCGTCCGCCTTCGTCCGCGACGCGACGTAGTCCTCGAAAGCCCCCCGCGGCGAGAAAATCCCCGTGTCGTCGGCGAACAGGCAGAACAGGAGCCGCACCAGCATCACCTCCAGCGCGTGCCCCCGGTAGCCCGCCGCCTCCAGCGCGTCGTGCAGCGCCGCCATCTGCCGCGCCGCCTCCACGTTCACCGGGTCCTGCTCCGCGTAGCTCCGCTTCTCGTACCCCGCGATAAAGCCGAACAGGCTGACGTGGTCCAGCAGGTCCGCCACCGCGAACTCCGTCTCCTCGCCCGTCTCCAGGTCGTGGAGCCGCATCCGCTCGAAATCGCTCACCACCACGTAGCGCGGCAGGTCCGCGTCCGTCAGGTTCGGGAAGTAGTCCAGCGCCTGCCCGTACGCCTTGTCCAGGTCCTTGCCCCGGCTCTTGTGCTCCGCCAGCAGCACGCCCGGCCAGAACAGGTCGATGAACCCCTGCCCGCCGTCCCGCTTCTTGACCGCCTCCTCGAACGTCGCCACCCGCCGCCGGCTCACCCCGAACACGTTCAGGAACTGGTCCCAGAACGTTTTCGCCTCCGCGTGCTCCCGCTCCTCGTCCTTCCACTCCTGAACGAACCGCGCCGCCCGGGTCTTGATCTCGTTCCACGTCAGCGGCATCGTCTCGAAGGGTGTGTGACCAACCAGAGCCTACCGAATCTAACCGCCCGCCGACACCCCACCCCCGAGACACCCGCCCGCCCCCTTCAGGGGGCTCCCGCCGCAGGCGGGTGGGGGTGTCCGCGCCGCCCCCACTGGCGCCCGCCCCCGCCAGCCGCACCA
>CAYPVZ010000185.1:0-6423 GCA_964414235.1 uncultured Rhodothermales bacterium
CGTACCGCCCGCGGGCCAGCGGAGCGCATCGCGGCGCCTCTGCCCGCGTTCGTCTCCCATTTTCTGCCTCCAAACCCCCGGCGCTCCGCGCGTCGAACCTTTCCGCCGGTCCGCCCGTCCACCGATTCCCGTTCCGACAAGCATCCCTGGCGACCTCTCCGCTCCGCACGACGGCGACGCTGTTCGCGCTCTGGCTCCTCGTCTTCACGTCGGCGAGCCAGACGATCATTGTGACGCCCATCCTGCCGCTCATCGGGAGCGAGCTGGGCGCCGGTCCCGGGCGGCTGGGGCTGCTCGTGTCGGTGTACTCGTGGGTGCTGGCCGCCGCGGCCCTCGTGATGGGGCCGATCTCGGACCGGGTCGGTCGGCGGCGCGTGCTCCTCTTCGGCTCCGGCGCGCTCGTCGTCGCGCTGGCGCTGCACGGGCTGGCGGATACGTTCGATTCGCTCCTCGCCATGCGCGTGCTGGCCGGCGCGGGCGGCGGGATGCTCTCGGGGGCGGCCGTCGGCTACGTCGGCGACGCTTTTGCCTACGAGCGGCGCGGGTGGGCCACGGGCTGGGTCATGAGCGGCGTCCCGTTCGGGCTCGTCCTCGGCATCCCGCTGGGCCGGGCTCTCGCTGTCGCATTCGGCTTCCGGATGCCGTTCGTCGCCTTCGCCGGCGTCATGGCGGTGGCGTTCCTGCTCGTCCTGACCGTCGTGCCGCAGCCCGACGTGACGCTTTCCGAAGAACGCCCGACCGTGCGCAGCGCGCTCCGCCAGTATGCCGCGCTGGCGACCGGGCGTGAAACGGCCGCCGCCGCGGCGACCTACTTCCTGATGTATCTCGGCCTCGGCCTCGTCGTGGTCTACCTCCCGCAGTGGCTGACGTCGCTGTTCCCGATGGAGGTGACGCTCGGCGGCGCGCCGCTGGAGGTGCTCGGCCTGCCGCTCGACTTCATCGCGACGCTGTTCCTGGCGGGCGGCGTCGTGAGCGTGCTCGTCGGGCCGCGCGCCGGCTCGCTGTCGGACGCTGTTGGGCGGAAGCCCCTGATCCTGGCGTCGTGCGTCGGGCTGGCGGTCGTCACGGCGGCCATGCCCTACCTCATCGTCGAGCGGTGGGCGGCGTACCCGGTCTACATGGCCATCATGGCCCTGTTCGGGTTGCGGATGGCTCCGCTCCAGGCGCTCCTGACGGCGCTCGTGCCGGGCCGCCAGCGCGGCGCGTTCCTCTCGCTGACGATCGCCGTCGGGCAGATCGGGACGGGCGTCGGCGCGGCGCTCGGCGGCATGCTCTACGTGGGACGAGGCTACGAAGCCAACACGGCCGTCTCGGCGGTCGCCATGTTGGCGCTGGCGGCGTTCGTCTGGCGCTGGCTCCCCGAGCCGACCGCTCAGGCGGAGGACGCGCCGCGGTCCTCGGAAACGGCGGCCAGGATCAAGGCCGGCGAGGTTGCGGGTAAGCCAGCGGCGCCATAGCGCCGCTACGCCTCGTCGTCGAGGACGGTCATCAGCGCGGGCAGCGCGTCGGGCGTCGAGAGGACGACGCGAGCACCGGCGTCCATCAGCGTCCGTGTGTGGGCGTCGACGTCGAACCCCGGGGGCACGATGCCGATGGGCACCGCGCCGGCCGCGAGCGCCGCCGTCATGTCGTCGACGGTGTCGCCCGCATAGACGGCCTCGGCCGGCTCGACGCCGAGGTCGGCCAGGGCGAGTTGGAGGCCGTACGGGTCCGGCTTCTCGCGCCCTGCCTGGCGGTCCATCCCGACGACGAGCGGGACGTGGATGCCCCACTCGAACCGGTCGAGCGTCCACTGCGCGTCGGCCTCGGGGCGGCCCGTGACGAGCGCCAGCGCGTAGCGCTGGGCCAGCGCGTCGAGCGTCGCGCTGCGGATGGCGGCCGGCTCGCTCGCGATGAGCCCGTCGAAGGCGTCGCCGCGATAGACCCGGTTGAAGTGGTCCCTGATGGCCTCGAACGGCGCCGCGTCCTCGCCGACGCCAGCCTCACGGACGAATGCCTCGGAGAGGATCCAGTCGTTGTTGTAGCCGCCTGCGTTCTTCTTGGCCTGGATGGCGCCGGGCGTCGGGCCCTCGCCTGTGAAGTGCGCCACGGTCTCGGTGATGGCGCGGCGGAAGGAGCCCCGGACGTCCACCAGGACGCCGTCCATGTCCAGCAGTACGGCTTTCATCACGCGTGCAGTCGTCGTCTAGTCGCAGCCGAAGGAGGCGTCGGCGGGGGGCGCCAGCGCGAGGCGCCAGCGGTGGGTGCCGGCCGTGCAGGTGCCGCCGAGCGCGCCCTCGTCGTCGGCCTGGAGGTTGCAGACGAGCGGGCGCGGGAGCAGGGTCCCGGGCATCCGGAAGCGGGCCGTCGTGAACTGGAGCCGGCCGCGCGTCCACGTCGCCGGCGCCGACTCGGGCACGTGCGCCGTCCGGTCGTCGACGGTGAGCGCGAGCGTGAACCCGCCGCTGCACCGCTCGATGGCAGCCTCGACGGGCTGGCGGTCGCCGTCGGCGTCGGTGAGCGTCCCGGTCCAGGTGCCCGAGGGAAGCATCTGGGCGCGGGCGGGGATCGCCAGCAGGACGAAGAGGAGGGGGGCGAGGCGCATGGGGACGAAGCTAGCCGTCGTCCGAACGGCGTGGCGGCGCGTCGTCGTGCACGTTCGGTGTGTCGCCGAGAAATGCGAGGTACGCGGCGGCCAGCGGCTCGGGGGCTTCGAGCATCGGGAGGTGGCCGACTCTGCTCAGCCGGTGGACCGTCGCGCTCGGCATCGCGGCGGCGATCGTCGCGGCGCCGGACGGGTGGAGCACGCGGTCCTCGTCGCCCCACGAGATCAGCGTCGGCACGGCGAGGCCGTCGAGGATCGCCTCGGTCGTCTCGCCGAAGGCGATCTCGCCGACCAGCTCCACGAAGCGCTCGCGGTGGTGGTCCCAGACGGCCGCGCTCTCGGCCGCCAGCACGCGGAGCGCCGGGCGCGGGAGGTCGGGCGGCTGGCTCATGCTGAAGGCGACGGAGGCCGCGTACTCCTCGGCCGTTCGCGCGAAGAGCGGGACGCCCTCGCCGGCGAAGAACGCCTCGATCATCTCGCTCGGGCGCTCGCCTTCGGCGCCGGCCGGCGCCAGCAGCCAGAGCGTCCGCAGCCGCTCTGGGTGGCGCGCCGCTACCAGCGCCGCGATCCGCCCCCCCATCGACGAGCCGGCGAGGTGGACGCGGTCGAGCCCCAGCGCGTCCAGAAACGCGACGACAGCGTCGGCGAGGCCGGACATCGTGAGGTCGCCTGCGACGTCGCTCTCGCCGTAGCCCGGGAGGTCGGGCGCGATGATGCGGAAGCGGCTCGCCAGCTCGCGCGCCAGGCGCGGCCAGTGGTCCTTGCTCGCGCCGATGCCGTGGACGAGGACGACCGGCGGCCGGTCCGTTTCAGTGTCCAGATAGACGAGTTGACGGCCGTCGGGGAGCGTGAGCTCGCAGCGGTGGAGGCCGGCCCGCTGGCGGAGGCCGCGCCGCGCCCGGTCGACGGCGCGGGCGACGGGATCGAGCCGCCGGAGGAAGTCGAGCACCTAGTCGAGCGCGGCTCGGACGGCGCGGCGGACGATCTCGACCGTCACGCCATAGACGAGGTGCGAGCCGAACTCCCAGACCCACCACGCCTTCGGGAGCTCGTCGAGGTCGGCCTGGAGGCCGAGCGCGGGCAGCGTCGTGCCGTGTGTGGCGCCGAAGAGGGCGACTGAGGCGGGCACGCCGAAGCCAGCCTCGGCGTCGGTGAACTCGGCGGCGACGCCGTACGCCAGCCCGACCGTCGTGCCGAACGTCCAGTGGATGGCCTCCTGCGCGCCCAGCTTCGCGTCGTGGCTGAGCGTGACGCCGACGACGTCGGTCGCGTTCTGGGCCAGCGTCGAGGGCGGCATCCGGTCCGGGTGGCCGGTCACGTCGGCGCCGGGCCGCTCCTTCTGGCGGTGCGTCGGGGGGAAGAGACGTTCGCCGAGCGTCTGGAGGACCGGCTCGGCCTGGCTCTTGACGAACGTGCCGACGAGGCCGCCCGCCAGTCCGGCGAGGGCGCCTTTCCAGAGCGAGGGGCGCGGGGCGTCGAACATCGGGGGATCGGGGAAGGGGCCGATTGGACCCGGCGCCGCGCGGGCGGTTCACCCCGACCTGAACCTCAGGAGAGCCCCGGCCGCGCCGCCCGTCTCGTCGCGCTGGCGGCGACTGCGGACGCGAGGATCAGGGCGCCGACAGCGAGTCCTGCGCCGTCACGATCGGCACGAGGGCGTCGCTGATGAGGGCGGCGGCCCGCTCCGATCCGGCCTGCGTGAAGTGGATGAGGTCGTACATGTAGGCCGCCTCGCGCGGAATGCCGCGGTCGAGGTCGATGAGCGGCACGTCGTAGTTCCGGGCGACCTCGCGGACGACCTCGTTCATGCGCGTATAGAGCCGCTGGTACGTGGCGTGGTCCAGCCCCTTCCGGATCAGGTTGTTCTGCAGCTCGCGGAAGACCGTCTCGGCCTCGGGGACGTCGGTGATCCGGTTCTCCTGCGTCATGAGCACTGGCGTGATGCCCCAGGTCCGGCTGATCTCGACGAAGGAGACGAGCGCGCTCCGGAACTCGGCCGTGATCCGGGTCGAGTCGACATCGACGCGCTGGCCGCGGACGTCCTGCCACTCGTCGCCGGTCTGCACCTCGCCGGTGCGGGCGCGGTGCCACAGGTGACGGAAGGCCAGGCCCACGTGCGAGAACGGCCCGGGGCGGCGGTCGAGCGGCGAGGGCTCGTAGGTAGCGAACTCCCCGACCTTGGCGCGCGCGCGGCCCTTCCAGTACGAGCCCTGGTAGAGCAGCTGGGTGAGGTCGTTGACGTTGTGCATCATCACGACGACGTCCGGATGCATTGGGACGACGACGTTGACCAGCTTGTTGATCGAGAAAACAGCGTCGTTGCCGGAGCGGGAGCTGTTGTAGGCGTTGACCGTTCGTCCGGTCTTCTCTTCGAGGAGGCGCCCCGCGAGGTAGGGGAACCGTCGGTCCTCGGCCACCAGCTTGCACAGCGTCGTCGATCCCCCCAGGAAGACGACCGAGACGTTGGGGTCGTCGTGGACGCGGGAGGGCATGACGAACCCCTCGTCGTCCATGCGGAACCGGATGACCGGGTCGGTATCCCCGAGGTGGCCCTCCTTGTAGACCGGTTCGTCCGTCATGTCGACGATCGTGTCCATGCCCGGCGAGAACTCGCGCAGCACGATGTAGCGCTCCTGGCCCGGGGAGAGGATCGTGAGGTCCTCCGGCGTCTTCCGGGCGAGCCACCACTCCGCCCCGAACAAGAGCAGCACGACGCCGACCCCGAGGACGCTGCCGAGCGTCCAGATGGGGTGGCGTTCGAACCAGGACGGCGTGGACTCGGGAGCACTGGCCATGCGGGGAGGGCGATGTCTGAGAACGGGTGCAAGCTAGCCGTTCCCCCCAATGGTGCACGCAAAGGCTGTGCGCTGGGCCCGGCCCGAACCCGACCGGCCGGGGCGAACCGGGCACGAAGCGCCACCTTGTGGTCGACCGACGGGGGACCCGCTCGCCTTTGTCCTGACCGAGGCGAACGCTCACGGCTCGGCTGTCTTCGACGCGCTCGTGGACGCGGTGCCTCCGATCCGCCAGCGGCGCGGGCGGCCCCGGAAGCGCCCGGCGAAGCTCCATGCCGACAAGGGGTACGACTACGCGCGGTGCCGCTCGGCGCTGAGCCGTCGCCGGATCAGGGTCCGGATCGCGCGGCGCGGGGTCGAGTCCTCGGCGCGACTGGGCCGACCCCGGTGGGTGGTCGAGCGGGCGCGGTCGTGGCTGAGCGGCTCCCGGCGCCTGCTACGAGCGGCGGGTCGACGTCCACGAGGCGTTCTTCCAACTCGGGTGCGCGCTGATCACGTGGGTCGCCGTCCAGAGGTTTTGTTAGCGGGTCTTACTGCTCGACTCCCTCCGCCTCGGTGTAGCCGGCTCAGGCGGACTGGCGATGGGGAACGAGCGGGAAGCGTGGCGCCGAAGGGGGCTCCCAGTCAGTTGCGCCTCGGCATACTCTTACTGGCATACCCCGAGGCAGGCACAGTGGTCGCTGGTTGCTACTCCGCGTTGCCCAGAGCCGCCATGCCCTGGTGGAGGAAACACCTCGATCCCGCCGGCGAACGAGTTCTGCTCACGTATGGCTGACGTCCGCCGGCCGAGGAGCGAGTGCGCCCGCATCGGTCAGTCGGTCGGCGAGGGCACCGAGGCGCGCGGCAGCGGGGTACTCCATGCGCGAAAGTAGGTCGTCTGCAGTTGCCGTGCCGTCGATGCACGCCGCCGCTGCGCGGCGTCTTCGCGTCCGGCGGCGCGGCGCGGGCGTAGCGTCCGGGGATGGCCGCCTCCGACACCGATCGCCTCGGGGGGGCGCGCGCCCGCACCAGGGCGGGGGCCGGGGCGCGGGCGCGGGTGGGGGT
>CAYPVZ010000186.1:0-4742 GCA_964414235.1 uncultured Rhodothermales bacterium
GTCCTGGTAGAACCCGTCCTCGATGGCCGCGACCGCGCCGCCCATGGCGTCGATCTCGTCGATGAGGTGACGCGCCGCGTCTTCGATCTCGGCCGTCAGTTTTTCGACGAGGAACGAGCCCGCCAGCGGGTCGGCGGACGCCGTCACGCCCGACTCGTAGCCGATCACCTGCTGCGTGCGGAGCGCGAGCGTGGCCGCCTGCTCCGTAGGCAGCGCGAGCGCCTCGTCGTAGCCGTTCGTGTGGAGCGACTGGGTGCCGCCGAGGACGGCCGCCAGCGCCTGGAGCGTCACGCGCGGGACGTTGACGAGCGGCTGCTGCGCCTGGAGCGTCGAGCCGGCCGTCTGGGTGTGGAAGCGAAGCATCTGCGCCTTCTCGGACGTCGCGCCGAAGCGGTCGCGCATGATCTCGGCCCACAGCTTCCGCGCCGCCCGGAACTTGGCGACCTCCTCGAATAAGTCGTTGTGCGCGTTGAAGAAGAAGCTCAGCCGCGCGCCGAACGTATCGACGTCGAGCCCGGCGTCGAGGGCGGCCTGGACGTAGGCGATGCCGTCGGCCAGCGTGAACGCCAGTTCTTCGACGGCCGTCGAGCCGGCCTCGCGGATGTGGTAGCCCGAGATGGAGATGGTATTCCAGCGGGGCACCTCGGCGGCGCACCACGCGAACGTGTCGGTGATGAACCGCATCGACGGGCGCGGCGGGTAGATGTAGGTCCCGCGCGCGGCGTACTCCTTGAGGATGTCGTTCTGGATGGTGCCCCCGAGGCGCTTCAGGTCGGCTCCCTGCTCTTTCGCCACGGCGACGTAGAGCGCCAGCAGGATCGGCGCCGTCGCGTTGATGGTCATGCTCGTCGTGACGTCCGCCAGCGGGATGCCGTCGAAGAGCTGGCGCATGTCCTCGATGGACGCGATGCTCACGCCGACCTTGCCGACTTCGCCCTCGGCCATCGGGTCGTCGGGGTCGTAGCCGATCTGCGTCGGCAGATCGAAGGCGACGGACAGCCCGCGCGCGCCGGCCGCCAGCAGGGCGTGGTAGCGCGCGTTCGATTCCTCGGCCGTCGAGAAGCCGGCGTACTGGCGCATCGTCCAGAGCCGCTGGCGGTACATCTCGGGATAGACGCCGCGCGTGAACGGGAAGGCGCCGGGCGCGCCGAGGCGCGCGTCGAGATCGTCGGGCAGGTCCGCCTCGGTGGCGACGGCGGGGACGGCGAGGCCGGAGGTCGTGTCGGAAGCAGTCGGCATGATCGTCGAGGGATTGACGCGGGAACGCCGGACGTCGGGCCGGGGTGCCGAGCCCCGGTGTCCTCTCCCCCATCGGCCATGAAACCGCCCCGCGATCTCGCCCCCGACGACCGTCTCCGCCACGAGCTCACGGCACTCCTGCGCGGCGGCCAGGCCCACACGGGCCTCACGGCGCTAGACGGCGTCCCCGATGCCCGCGTCAACGACCGCGTGGAGGACGGCCCGCACTCGCTCTACGACCTCCTCTGGCACCTCCGCTATTCGCAGGCGGACATCCTGGAGTTCACGACCTCGGCCGACTACGCCCCGCACGACTGGCCCGCCGACTACTGGCCCGACGCTCCGGCCGGGCCCGGCGACTGGGAGTGCGAGCGCACGGCGTTTCTCGACGACCTCGACGCGCTCGTCGGACTGGCGGAGACGGCCGACCTCACGGCCGAGCTGCCGCATGCGCCCGGCTACACCGTCCTCCGCGAGCTCCTCGTCGCGGCCGAGCACACCAGCCACCACCTCGGGCAGGTCATCGCGCTCCGGCGCGAGCTCGGCCTCTGGCCGCCGGCCACCTCCTGAGCCGCGTCCCGCTGGCGACGCGCGCCGCCAGCGGGACGGACCGGCTCACGCGAGCGACGCCGCATTGATCTTCTCGTCCTCGTAGAACGTCACGGCGCCCGAGTGGACGTCGTGCATCGCGCCGATCACGACGAGATCGCCGGAGGCCACGCGCTCACGAAGGACGGGGCTGCGGTCGACGATCTGGCGCACCGTCTGGCGGACGTTCTCCTCGGCCACGGCCTGCACGAACGCCGCGTTCGCCGACGACCGCTCGCCCTCGACGGCGTCGCCGACGGCGTAGAGCGCCGGCGCGAGGTTGGCCAGCGTCGACGTCAGGTTGCCCAGCTGGACGTGGTCGCAGGCGCCCTTGACGGCGCCGCACTCGGTGTGGCCGAGGACCACGATCACCTTCGAGCCGGCGACGGCCGCCGCGAACTCGAGGCTGCCCAGGATGTCGGTGTTGACGAAGTTGCCGGCCACGCGGGCCGAGAACACGTCGCCAACGCCCTTGTCGAAGACGATCTCGTGGGGAACGCGGCTGTCGATGCACCCGAGGATGACGGCCATCGGGTACTGGCCGCCGGCCGTCTGGCGTACCTGCTCGATGAAGTTGCGCTCGACCGGCGTCCCGGTGAGAAAGCGCTCGTTGCCGTCTTTGAGCGCCTGGATCACCTCGTCCGGCGTCAGCGCGGCCTGGGTCTCGGCGGTGAGCGGGGCGGTCAGGTCACGGGTGGGCATGGTGTAGGAAGTCGGAGGGTGGGGTTGCATGAGAGAATAGGCGAGGCCGGGACGCCCGTGCGACGCCCCGACCGGAAGAGGATCAGGGCTGGACGATGACGGGCGGAACGCCCTGGCGACCGTCGCCGGAGCGACGGCTCCGAGCCGACGACGCGAGCCGACGACGCGTGTGCGTCTGGAGCAGCGGGACCGGCGCCGGCCTCGATCCGTCGAGCTGGCCGACGATTTCGACTTCCACGTCGCGCGTCTCGGCGTTCGTCTGGAAATCGCGGATGATCTCGACCACGTCCGGGTCGACGTACTGCGCCCGGCGGGCGTCGATCACCACGTGCGCGCCGTCCGGCACCTCATCGAGCGTGTGCTGGATGCTCGCCTTGTTGAAGAACGTGACCTGCTGGGCCAGCGCGATCCGAACCGGCGCGCCCTGCGCGTGGCCTTCGACGTCGAGGTTGTAGGGCGTCCGCCAGGCCTGGTAAAGGATGACGACGACGGCGACCGCCAGCCCCATCAGGATGCCCATCAGCAGGTCCGTCATCACGATGCCGACGACCGTCACGGCGAACGGCACGAACTGCGTCCACCCGCCGGCCCACATCTGCTTCACCACGGCCGGCCGCGCCAGCTTGTAACCGACGACGAACAGGATGGCCGCGAGCGCCGCCAGCGGGATGAGGTTGAGGACCGTCGGGATGGCGAGGGCGCAGACGAGGAGCAGCGCGCCGTGCGCGATGGCCGACATCTTGGTCCGCCCGCCGGCCTGGATGTTGGCCGAGGACCGGACGATGACCTGCGTGATCGGCAGCCCGCCGACGAGCCCCGAGATCGCGTTCCCGACGCCCTGCGCCTTCAGCTCGCGGTTCGTCGGCGTCACGCGACGGTACGGGTCCAGCTTGTCCGTCGCCTCGACGCAGAGGAGCGTCTCCAGAGACCCGACGACGGCGATGGTGGCCGCGATCACCCAGACGTCGGGCCGCGTCATCGCGGTCAGATCCGGGAACGTGAACAGCCCGGCGACCTCCGAGAGCGACGTCGCGACGGGGAGCTGGACGAGCTGGTCGGGCCGGAAGCCGAGGCCGGAGCCGGCGAACGCCAGCGCCAGCCCGATGCTCACGCCGACCGCCAGCAGCGGCCCCGGCACGAGCCCGAGCACCTTGTGCTTCTGGACGGCCGGCCGCCCCCAGGCGATCAGGATCGCCAGCGCCACGAGCGTGACGATGACCGCGCCAGGACTGACGACGGTGGCGAGGTTCGCCAGTTCCGAGAACGTGTTGAAGCCGTCGGGCTGGGCGAAGGTCAGGCTCCCCTCCGGGTCGGCGTCGTAGCCGACGGCGTGGGGAATCTGCTTGAGCACGATGATCACGCCGATGCCGGCGAGCATCCCCTTGATGACCGACGTCGGGAAGTAGTACCCGATGACGCCGGCGCGGAGGAACCCGAGCGCGATCTGGAGGAGGCCCGAGAGGACGACGGCGGCGAGGAAGACCTCGAACGCGCCGAGGTCCTCGATGGCCGTGAGCACGATGACGGCGAGTCCGGCCGCCGGGCCGCTCACGCCGAGCGGCGAGCCCGACAGCGCGCCGACGACGATGCCGCCGAGGACGCCGGCGATGATGCCGGAGAACAGCGGCGCGCCGCTGGCGAGCGCGATCCCGAGACACAGCGGGACGGCGACCAGGAAAACGACGATGGAGGCGGGCAGGTCGTGGCGAAGGTTCGCCACGAGCCCGCGCGGAAGCGTAGACATAGAGAAACAGGGAGAGACGACCTCAGACGGGCATTGAGCCCGCCCGGAGGCACAGCAACGGGAAGGCGCGGCCGACCGGCCGCGTCAGAGCCCGGCACGTCGCCGGGCGGAAACCACAGGACCGCCCCGCTGGCGACCATCGCCAGCGGCCGGCCGCTAGACCTCTGGAGGGGGCGTCGGCGGCGCCCCGCGCGAGGCCGACTCGACCGCGGCGTGATCGGACGTGTAGGACGCGAGGCCGGCCACGACCGCAGGAAGCGCCGGTCCCTCGACGGTCATCTTCTCCACTTCCTTCTCGGAGAGGATCTCCGAGTCCCCCACGGTCCACTCCGCGAACACGCGCGGCCCCGGCCAGGCGCCCACGCCCACCAGGCCGCCCACGAGAAGGGCGACGCCGAGCAGGCGGGCGAGCAGGCGAACGGACGACACGTCGGGGGGGACGACCGGAGTTTCGGAAGCAGCCGCAGAC
>CAYPVZ010000186.1:4752-5599 GCA_964414235.1 uncultured Rhodothermales bacterium
TTCGGCCCGACGATCCCCCCTGCGGCATCGTTTACCGTCTCTTCACCATGAAGCTCTTCACCATGGAGGCATCCCGGAGGCATCCCGGAGGCGGTCAGGCGCGCTCCGCCAGCTCGGCCCAGCGGTCGACATCAGCCTCCAGCTGGCGGGTGAGGTCGGCCAGCTCGGCCGAGAGCGCGACGACGCGCGCGGCGTCGGTCGCGTGCGTGGCCAGGTCGGCCTCCAGCTCCGGCTGGCGGGCCTCGGCCTCGGCGATCCGCTCTTCGAGCATGGCCAGCTCGCGCTGCTCGTTGTAGCTCAGCTTCTTCGACGGGGCGGATGGCGCCGGGACGCTGGCGGTCGGCGGCGGGGCGGGCGTCGGCGCCGTGCGGGCCGCGTCGCGTGCCTCGCGCTCCGATCGCTCGCGCGCCTCGATCTCGGCCCACACCGTGTAGCTGCCCGGGATCGCGCGGACGCGCCCGTCGCCCTCGACACGCAGCAGGTGCCCCGCGACACGGTCGAGGAAGAACCGGTCGTGCGAGACCGCGACGACGGCGCCAGGGAACGTGTCGAGGTAGGCTTCGAGCGCCGTCAGCGTGGGGATGTCGAGGTCGTTGGTCGGCTCGTCCAGCAGGAGGACGTTGGGCGCGCCGAGGAGCACGCGCAGCAGGTAGAGCCGCCGCCGCTCGCCGCCCGAGAGCAGCCCGACGGGCGTGTAGTGGACCGCCCGCGGGAAGAGGAACCGCTCCAGCATCTGCGCCGCCGTGATCACCGAGCCGTCTGCCATCCTGACGTTCGGCGCCACGTCCTCGACGTAGTCGATGAGCCGCTGGTCGGCGCCGTCGTCGGAGGCCGCGGCGAGGTCGCG
>CAYPVZ010000186.1:5609-6404 GCA_964414235.1 uncultured Rhodothermales bacterium
TGGTCGTAGTAGCCGAGCGTCACCGTCGGGCCGATCTCGACGGTGCCGGCGTCGGGCGCCAGCCGGCCGGCGATCAGTTCGAGCAGCGTCGTCTTGCCGGCGCCATTCGGGCCGATGATGCCGAGCCGGTCGTCGCGCGTGACCTCGTAGGTCAGGCCGTCGAGGAGCGTCCGTCCATCGAACCCCTTGGAGACGTCGGCAAGCTCGATCACCTTCTTGCCGAGCCGGTTGGCGACCGACTCGATCGCGATCTCGCCCGGGCCGGCCTCGGGCGTGTCCTCCAGCAGCGCGTGCGCCCGGTCGATCCGCGCCTTCGACTTCGAGGTCCGCGCCTTGGCGCCGCGCCGGAGCCACGCCAGCTCGTGGCGCGCGAGGTTCTGGCGCTTCGCCTCCTCGGCCGCCTCCACCTCCGACTGCGCCGCCTTCTGCTCCAGGTAGTCGCCGTAGGTCCCGACGTAGCGGCTCACGTCGCCGCGGTCGACCTCCAGCATCCGGTTCGTGACACGGTCGAGGAAGTAGCGGTCGTGGGTGACCAGCAGAAGCGCGCCGGTCCACGACCGGAGCAGCCCCTCCAGCCACTCGATGGTCTCGGTATCGAGGTGGTTCGTCGGCTCGTCGAGGACAAGGAGGTCGGGCCGCTCGACGAGCGCCCGCGCCAGGGCGACGCGCTTGCGCTGGCCGCCGGAGAGCGTGCTGATGCGCGCGTCCGGGTCCTTCAGGCCGAGCCGGTCGAGCGTGGCGCGGGCCTGCGCCTCCAGGTCCCACCCACCGACCGTGTCGAGCACGGCCGAGAGC
>CAYPVZ010000187.1:0-6388 GCA_964414235.1 uncultured Rhodothermales bacterium
CCTCCGAAGAGACCGCCCCACAGACGGCGAGCGCGGAGGCCGCTCAGCCGCCGAGCGCGAAGCGGACGAACCGCGTCAGGTTGGCGCCGGACTTGTCGAGCATCTGCTGGACCGTCATCGAGGAGTCCTTTACGAACGGCTGCTCGACGAGCACGTTGTCCTTGAAGTAGCGGGTCAGCTTGCCCTCGGCGATCTTGTCGAGGATCTGCTCCGGCTTGCCCTCGGCGCGGGCCTGCTCGCGGCCGATCTCGAGCTCCTTGTCCTGCACGTCCTGCGGGACGTCGGCGCGGGTCGCGGCGATCGGGTTCATGGCGGCGGCCTGCATCGCCACGTCGCGGCCGGCCTCCGAGAGGTCGCCCTCGCCTGTCATCACGGCGAGCACGCCGAGCTTGGCGCCCGGGTGGATGTACTCGACGACCGTGCCGCCGTCCCCGGCCTCGACGACCTCGAAGCGGCGGACGTCGATCTTCTCGCCGATCTTGCCCGTCATCTGCGTGAGGGCGTCGCCGAGCGACTGGCCGTCGAGTTGGACGTCGGCCTTGGCCGCGTCGAGGTCGGCCGGGCGGGCCGCCAGCAGCGCGTCGGCCACCTGCTGGGCGAAGGCCGTGAAGTCGGCGTTGCGCGCGACGAAGTCGGTCTCGGAGTTGACCTCGGCGATGACGCCGGCGTCTCCGCTCGCCGTCGTGGCCGTCACGACGACGCCCTCGGTGGCGTCGCGGTCGGACCGCTGGGCGGCCACCTTCTGACCCTTCTTACGGAGGATCTCGATGGCCTTGTCGAAGTCGCCGTCGGCCTCGACGAGCGCCTTCTTGCAGTCCATCATGCCGACGCCGGTCTGCTCGCGCAGCTTCGCGACGTCCTGTGCCTTGATTGCCATGGGTTCGGTTGGGGGGTCTGGGGGATCCGGCAGGGCCGGGGCAAACGAGCGACGGGGAAACGACGAGGCCGGAGCGCCCGCGTTTCCCCGTCACAAAGAGGTAGCGCGGGTGCGCCTTACTGGGCGGCCTCGGTCTTCGCGGCGGCCTCGGCGTCGGCCATGGTCGTGACCTCTTCCTCGGTCGTGGCCTCCTCGGCGTCAGCCTTGGCCTCGTCGGCGGCGCGGCTCTGGGCCTCGGCGACAGCCGCGTCGCGCTCGATGGCGCCGGCCTTCTGGCCCTCGATGATGGCGTCGGCGATGACGCGCGTGAACAGCGCGACCGACTTCATCGCGTCGTCGTTCGCCGGGATCGGGAAGTCGACGAGGTCCGGGTCGACGTTGGAGTCGACGAGGGCGATGATCGGAATGTTGAGCTTGCGGGCCTCGTCGACGGCGATGTGCTCGCGCTTGACGTCGACGATGAAGATGGCGCCAGGCAGCTTGCCCATGTCGGCGATGCCGCCGAGCACGCGGTCGAGCTTCTCGAGCTCGCGGGACCGCATGAGCCGCTCCTTCTTCTTGAGCTGGGTGGTCGTGCCGTCGGCCTCCTCGCGGCGGAGCGTCTCCATGCGGCGGAGCGCCGTCCGGATCGTCTGGAAGTTGGTCATCATGCCGCCCTGCCAGCGGTCGACGACGAACGGCATCCCGGCGCGCTCGGCCTCCTCACGGACGACGCTCTGCGCCTGCTTCTTGGTGCCGACGAAGAGGATCTTGCGGCCCTTCGAGGCGAAGCGGGCCGCGGCGTCGGCGGCCTCGTCCAAGAGCTGCTGGGTCTGCTTGAGGTCGAGGATGTGGATCCCGTTCCGCTGCATGAAGATGTACGGAGCCATCTTCGGGTTCCACCGGGAGGTGAGGTGCCCGAAGTGGGCGCCGGCGCGGAGCAGGTCTTCGATCGAGGCGCGTGCCATCGTGGTTGGAGGGTGTGCGGGCGCTGCCCGCGGGGTTGGGGCCTGGCCCCGCCGTCGCTCGCGCTGGCGATCCTCGCGCGGCCCGAAGGAGCCGCGCCGAGAACACCCGCCAGCGCGTCGGGCGGGGGGTGGGATGAGGCGCCCGGTCGGTCCGGGCGCCGGCGAAGCGACTAGCGCTTCGAGAACTGGAACTTCTTGCGGGCCTTCGGCTGGCCGGGCTTCTTGCGCTCGACCATACGGGGGTCACGCGTCAGGTAGCCGGCGTCACGGAGCGGCTTGCGGAGCTCGTCGTTGAACTCGACGAGGCACCGGGCGATGCCGAGTTGGATGGCCTCGGCCTGGCCCGTGAGGCCGCCGCCCTTGGCGTTGACGAGGACGTCGAACTGGCCGCGGAGACCGGTCGCGTCGAGCGGCGCCGTGGCCGAGGCCTGACGGATCGCCGTCGGGAGGTACTCGGCGAGCGGCCGCTTGTTGACGACGACGGCGCCGGAGCCCGGGCGGAGGTAGACGCGGGCGACCGACGTCTTGCGGCGGCCGACGGCCTGGAACTGGGTTGCCATACGGAAAAGGGGTGGGCGCCGGAGCGCTAGTCGATCGTGAGGGGCTCGGGCTGCTGCGCCGCGTGCGGATGGTCCGCGCCGGCGTAGACGAACAGCTTGCGGTAGAGCTGGCGGCCGAGCGCGTTGCGCGGGAGCATGCCCTTGACGGCGTTCTCGATGATCCGCTCGGGGTGCGTGGCGCGCATCTCCTTGGGGGTCTGGCGCGTGATGCCGCCGGGGTAGCCCGAGTGCCGGAAGTATTCCTTGTCGGTCTCCTTCTTCCCCGTGAACCGGACCTTGTCGGCGTTGACAACGACGACGTAGTCGCCGGTGTCCATGTGGGGGGTGTACTCGGGCTTGTGCTTGCCGCGGAGGACGCTGGCGACGCGCGCCGCCAGCCGGCCGGCGACGACGTTCTCGGCGTCGACCACGTGCCAGGCCTGCTCGACGTCGCCGGGCTTGGCGCTGTAGGTCTTGAACGAGGTCGTGTTCATGGGGATTGGGGGTGGGCCCAGAGGGCAGGGCGCGGGCGGAGCCGGCCGACAAAAAAACGGGCGGCCCCGGGACCGACGCGACGAGCGCTCGGCCCGGCCGCTCCGCGACCGGAACGCCCGGCGGCCCACGCGGGCGCGCAGTCCGGGCGCAATCGAACGGTCAAGCTAGAGCGCCGCATCGTCCTCGGTCAACGCGCGGGACCTCAACGAGCCCCCTCTGGGACGGGGTTCAATGATTCTTCCCGCCCTTCCGGGTTCCGCGTGGCCTCCCTTGACGCCACGTTCACGTCTTGCGCCCGTAGAACGCCCACACCCTATTCTCCCCACACGCTCCCGCGGTCCGCCCTGCAACCAACTCGGCCTGATACCCGAGGCACCTCACGACAAAACATCGCCGCGAACGCCTCTGTGTTCTTACTGCTATCTTCCTGGCCGCCCGACGCTTCCCGCTCTGTGCGTCTCGCGCGCCTGTCCCGCCTCGCTGCCCTCACGCAGGTCCTCCCGTTCGCCGTCGACGACTACGACGCGGCGCGCGAGGCCTACGTGCGCTGGCGGGAAACCGGCACCGATACCGACCGCCAGCCGGCCGCTCTCTGGGCCTACTGCTACGTCACCCGCTACTTCACCGTCAAGTTCGCCAACGAGCAGGCCGGCTCACCCAGCGACTATGACGCTCTAGTCGAGGACGCCGTCCGCCGCGTGTTCGGCGCGTTTGATGAGGGCATCGATGACGCGGCCAAGTTTCCCCAGTTCGTGAGCGTGGTCTGCAGTCGCGTCCTCATCTCCTATCGCGAGCGGCGGCGCGAGCATGTGCAAGCCCACGAGGAGATGCTGGAAGCTCCGACGGAGACACCTGATATCGACCCCCTCGACCGCTTGATCACACGCGACGTGGTGACCCGGGCCGTCACGGCCCTTCCTGCCGCCATCGGGGAGGTTGCCCGGATGCGCCTCCTTCAGGGCGGCTCCTACGAGGACATCGCCAGCACGATGGACCTGTCCATCGACACGGTCCGCACGTACTACTCGAAAGCCCTCCGCCGTCTACGCGAGGACCCCGAAGTCCGTGCGCTCTGGTTCGATGACGAGGTCTCCCCAAGCATGTCGAATGATGAAGATTTGACGAATGAAGAATCTGAGGTTAGATCTGGAGATCCGCCGGGTCTAGGTGCTTGATCGTCCCCTGAATCTGTGCCCGAGATCACTGACCTCCTCGACCAGTACCCCAGCCTGACGCTCGACGAGCGGCTTGCCGTGGACGCACGCGTGCGAGACCAAGCGGAATGGGCCGAGGCCTGGGCCGAGGCCCGTCAGCTCGCCATGCTGGCCGATGCCCTCGACATTACGCCGGAAGACGTCGCCCGTGCGGCCGTCGACCGCCGGATGGGCAACGACGTCCCGGACGCAGAGGCCGTCGACCGCGCGCTCGCCAGCGACACGGCGCTCGCCGCAGAGGCCGCTCGAACGGCGGCTCGCCTCGACGCCTTAGACGCAGCGTCGGCTGACCCCGTCGCCCGGTTCGAGCGGATGAGTGGCCTCCTTCTCGATCCCCCGACGTCCGCTCCGCAGCCGGCGACCCCTCGTCCTCCCCGGGCGGGCTCCCGCCTCCGGCCGCTCCTCCGACGTCTCCAACTCGTGCCCTTGGCGGCGGCCGGGCTGCTGGTCGCACTCTACGGAAGCCTGCTCACGCTCTCGTCGACCTCCGACACGCCCCGCCAGCAGGTTGCGGCGCTGAGCGAGATCGAGACGGCCGTCCCCGACGTCCTCCGCGGCCCCGATGCGATTTCTGGCTCGGATCAACTGGCGGAGGCGCTCGCCACCATCGAAGACGCCCGGCATTCGGTCCTGGGCCTGTTCCCCCGCTACGACGGCGAGGACCTCAATGCCGCCGCGACCGAACTGGCGGACGTCGTCCGCGGCGCCGACCCGCGGTCGTGGGTGTCGCAAGAGGCCCGGCTCGCGCTCGGACGCGTCCTCGTCTACCAGGGCCGTGACACCGAGGCCGCGCGCGTGCTCGGCGGGCTCGTCCGCGAGGGGAGCTACCGGGCCTCAGCCGCCCGGCGCCTGCTCGACTTCGTACGGAGCCCGGCCGCCCAGGCCGACTGACACGGTGCTGGCATGGCGAGGCCCTAGCTTGGCCGGGTTCCGCCTCCACGTCCCGTGTACGCCTACGTCTCCGGCCCCCTCGCCGACAAGAAGCCGACCGAAGCCATCGTCGAGGCCGGCGGGGTCGGGTACCGCCTGCTCATTCCAGCCTCATCGTACGAGAAGCTGCCCGCCGTCGGCCAGACCGCCAAGCTGGTGACGACGTTCGTCGTGCGGGACGACGCGCTCACGCTCTACGGCTTCGCGACGGATGCCGAGCGGACGGCCTTCGAGACGCTCATCGCGGTCTCCGGCGTCGGCCCGAAGCTGGCGCTCGCCGCGCTCAGCGCCATGAGCCCGTCCGAGCTCCGCGACACGGTCGTGGGCGGCGACGCGGCCATGCTGACGCGCGTGCCCGGCATCGGAAAGCGGACGGCCGAGCGGCTCGTCGTCGAGCTTCGCGACAAGTTCGCCGGGCTCGACGGGCTGGAGCCCGCGGGCGCGCTCGGCGGAGACGGAGCTGCGGCCGAGGCCCGCGCCGACGCCCGCGCCGGCCTCGAAGCGCTCGGTTTGAGCCGGGCGGAGGCCGAACGTCGCCTCCGCAAGGTGCTCCGTGCGCACGGCGGCAGCCCGTCCGCCGAGGACCTCATCCGCCTGGCACTCCGCGAGGGGTGACACGCGAGCAGCACGTCGGAGGGCGGGAAATGCTGTCGTAACACGTCATCTCGGACGCGCTCCTAGCTTGACGGCGTCCGTCCATGACTTCATGACTGCTGCTCCCGAAGGCCCCCTCGCCGACCCGAGCCCCGTCGTCCTCGTCGTCGACGACGAGCCCGACCTCGTCGAGCTTCTCCAGTACGCGCTCGAGACCGCCGGCTTTACCGTCCTCACCGCCTCCGACGGCGTCGCCGGGCTGGCGCTCGCCGAGGCCGAGAAGCCGGACCTCATCGTCGTCGACATCATGATGCCGCGGATGGACGGCATCGCGCTGACCGAGCAGCTCCGCGAGCGGGCCGCCCTCCGGCTCACGCCGATCCTCATGCTGACGGCGCGGACCGACGAGCGCGACGAGATCGCCGGACTCGAAGCCGGCGCCGACGACTACCTCCCGAAGCCGGTCTCGCCCAAGCGCCTTGTCAGCCGCGTCCGCGCGCTGCTCCGGCGGATCGAGCGCGAGGAGGAGGCGACGACGGCCCAGATCCGCGTCCACGACCTCGTCATCGACCGCGAGCGGTACGTGGTCGAGCGGCCTGCCTCGGCCGAGACGTTCCGCCTGCCGCGCAAGGAGTTCGAGCTCCTCTTCTTCCTCGCCAGCCACCCCGGCCGCGTCTACGAGCGCGACGAGCTACTCAGCGCCGTCTGGGGCACGGACGTCGTCGTCGTCGACCGGACGGTGGACGTGCACGTGCGCAAGATCCGAGAGAAGATCGGGAGCGACTACATCGA
>CAYPVZ010000188.1:0-6376 GCA_964414235.1 uncultured Rhodothermales bacterium
TTCATGGACGACGCGCGAACCGTCGCCGTCGGCGGCACGGTCGGCATCGTCAACGGCAGCCGCGTGCGCCACGGGCGCGTGGAGCACCTCCGGATGCCCACCAACTGGCTGGCGCGCTTCCAGGTGCTGGAGTACGTCCGCGCCTTCGTCGCCGCGCGGACGGCCTGGGACCACCTCGGAGCCCTCCTCATCGTCTCGGGCGCCTTCGGCCTCTTCCGCCGCGAGGCCGTCGTCGCCCTCGGCGGCCTCGACGACACGACGGTCGGCGAGGACATGGAGCTGATCCTCCGGCTCCACCGGACCTACCGCGAAGCCGGCACGCCCTACCGCATCGGCTACGCGCCCGACGCCGTCTCCTGGACCGAGTGCCCAGAGACGCTCGCCGTGCTCGGCCGCCAGCGCGACCGCTGGCACCGCGGGCTGGCGCAGATCCTCTGGCGCCACCGGAGGATGCTGTTCAACCCGCGCTACGGCCGCGTCGGCACGGTCGCCTTCCCGACGTACGTCGGCATCGAGCTGCTGGGGCCGGTCGTCGAGGCGCTCGGCTACCTCGGCTTCGTCGTGTTCGTGGCGCTGGGCTGGATCGACCTGCCGCTGGCGCTGCTGCTGCTCGCACTGGCGGTCACGCTCGGCGTGGCGCAGTCCATCGCGGCCGTCGCGCTGGAGCAGCTCGCGTTCCGGCGCTACGAGCGGCTGCGCGACCTGGCGCTGCTGCTGCTGCTCGCCGTCGTCGAGAACCTCGGCTACCGCCAGCTGACGGTGTGGTGGCGGATCAAGGGGCTCGTCAGCTTCTTCCGCAAGAAGCAGGCGTGGGGCGTCATGACGCGCACCGGCTTCCAGACGACGTAGCGGGCTGAACACAACGAGGGGCGACCCGACCGGGCCGCCCCTCGCGTCTCGAACGCCGGGCTGGTGCTAGCGGGCCGCCAGCGCGACGCGTGTCTGGGCGCCCGGGTCTACGTTCGTCGGGGAGCCCGAGAGCATCGTCGCGAGCCACGCTTCCAGGGAAACGCCGGCCGAGGTGCCCGTGTAGCGGCTCGGCGTGAGGAGGAACGTATGATTCGTCCCCTCGGCGAAGTAGGTCCCCCAGTTGGCGCCAAGCTGGGCGCGGACGTCGCGGAGACCGTCGGTGTACTCCGCCGGGGTGATCACGTCGCCCGGGGCCTGGCCGAAGCCGTAGAAGGACCGGAATGTGGGATCGTCGAGGTAGCTCACCAGCCCGAACCGGGCGTCCGGGTACTCGCGTGAGTAGTAGGCGTAGATGTCCTCCAGCCCATCGCTCACGAAGAGCTCGTCGGCGTCGAGGAGGGCCGCTCGAAGATGGTACAGGAGGGAGACGTTGGTCACGAGGGGCGGGCTCAGCACGTTGTCGGCGAAGAAGAGCGGGCCCGAATCGTCGACCATGAAGAGCTGAGAGTCGGTGAACGTCTTCGCCGTCGCGTCGAAGTTGACGAGCGCCCCGAGGCCGCCCGCGCTGGAGCCGGTCAGGAGCACACGGCCGGGCGTGTCAAGGTTGGCGTCGAGGAGGCCCAGGGCTCGTTTCACGTTCTGGTGCCCGACGAATTGCTGCGGCCCGGGAACGCCCTGCCCCGCCAGCAGCGTGTTGTCGGGCGAGCTCCCGGCATGGAGGTCTCCCGTGCAGTACGGGACGTAGACCGCGTTCCAGCCCGCGACCGGGTTGTTCGCGTCGGCCGTGTTGAACAGACCCGCCTCACCAGTCTGGCTCATACGGGCGTTGAAGTCGGCTTCGGAGAAGCTGCTGAGGTTCCTTTCGCAGGTCGCCGAGTTGAAGCAGGCCCCACCGCCTTCGAGGTAGATGACGAGGTCGTCGGCGCCCTCCTGGAGGCGGACGCCGATGCCGACGTCCGAGCCGTCTCGGCACGTGGAGCCTTCGACGTCGATGTAGGTCCACTGGCCCAGGTTGGCCTCGGCCTCGGCGAGCGCATCGTCGGAGGCGTCCGAGTCGCAGGCGGACAGGGTGAGGAGGGTGCCGAGCGTAGCGACCACCCCGAAACGAAAACGGTACATGGGGAGAGGTTGGTGAAAGCGGTTCCGAACCTAGTCACGAGGTGAACAGCGTTCAGGGAAAACTCTGCGCCCCGGTCGACCGTCCACGCTGCCCGGGGTCGGCTATGTTCGCAGGCCTCCTTCGCGTCTCGTGACCTACTGGCTCTGGTCCATCCCGCCCGACGTCTACCCCGCAGCCATCCGCGCGGGGACGCTAGCGCTGTGGCGGCAGGGGCGTGGCCGGCTGGCGGAGGTCCAGCCCGGCGATCGGATCTTCGTCTACCTCCCGGGCCGCCAGTCCATCGCGGGGGAGTTCGAGGCGGTCGGCACGCCGTTCGAGGACGCCACCGCACTGGCGCCGGGGCGTCACCTTCCCCACCGGCTCCGGGTGCGCCCAGTCGCCGTGCTCCCGGAAGAAGCGTGGGTTCCGAAGGACGGGATTCTGGATCACCTGCGTGTGCTTGAGGAGTACCAGGAGCACGCACCTGAGGCCCGGTTCCGGCGGGTCGTCCAACAGGTGCTCCACCCACTTCCTCGGATCGACGGGACCGTCCTGGAGTTCGTCGTGCAGGCCCGCCTCGGGGCGGATCCAGACGCGCTCGTGGCTGCTGTCGAGGCCGTCCGACAGGCTAGAGACGAGTCGCGAGTGGTCGTTCCGAGCGTGGATGCTTCGCCTTTGCCAGCAGTGGCCGAGGCGCCCGTCGGTTACGTGACACCGGCCGAATTCGATCGGTCTGGCGCCATCGAGCGCTTGCTGGCTGTGCTGGAGACGCGCGGGTTCGAGTACGAACCGTGGACCGTCGCGGCGTACGTGACGGCGCTCCGCACCAAGCCGTTCGTGTTGCTGGCGGGCATCACGGGCGTAGGCAAGAGCCGCCTGCCAGTCCTCGTCGCGGAGGTGACAGGCGGCAAGGCAACCGTGCTCCCGGTTCGCCCCGACTGGACCGATCCGTCGGAAACGATGGGCTACGTCGCCCTCGACGGACGCTTTCGTGCCGGTGTCGTGCTCCGGGCGGCTCGCGCCGCGTCTGAGGACCCGGATCGGTTCCACACGCTCGTGCTGGATGAGATGAATCTCGGGCGCCCGGAGCACTATCTCGCAGAGGTGCTGTCCCGCATCGAGCACCGTGCTCCCGCCCCTGGAGGCTACGAGACGCCGCCGTTCCTTTCCGATGCCCTCGGATCGGCAGATGCGGTGTGGCAGTCCGTCCGCCAGCCGCCCAATCTCGGACTCGTCGGGACGGTCAATGTGGACGAGAGCGCGCACGCATTCAGTCGGAAGGTGCTGGATCGGGCGTTCGTGATCGAGCTAGGAGCACCGAGCCTGAGCGTCTGGGAGCATACTTCCAGCCTCCTCGCTGCGGAGGCGTGGCCAGTCGAGGCATGGACACCCCGGGCCGTCCGGCTGGGCGAACTGGCGGGGGTGACGGAGGCCGAGCAGGTGCTCGTGGAGCAGACGGTGTCGGCCCTCGCCGAAGCCAACGCGGTGCTGGCACCGGCCGGGCTCGGCGTGGGGTATCGCGTCCGCGACGAGGCGGCCCTCTTCGTGCTGCACGCGGCCGAGATCTCGGAGGCATTTCGCACCTCGCCCGGCGCACGCGTCGACCCGCTGGACATCGCGCTTCTCATCAAGCTGGTCCCGCGCATCGACGGCGTTCGAGCATCGGCCCACCAGGCCGTATTCGATCTGCTCGTCTGGGCTACCGGGGGTGGCGACCCCGACGACATTCTGGCGGCGTGGGGCCACGATGGGCGGCCAACGGCGCTGGCCGATGCCACGTATCCACGTACGGCGGCGCGGCTGGCTCGCATCGCCGAGGGAGTGTTGGAGGAGGGCGTCGCGTCGTTCTGGGCGTAGGCCCACGCCGTGATGTCGTTGTTCACCATCGAAACGGAGCACGTTCGGCTGACGTGGAGCGGGCCCGCCAGCGGGGCCATGGGAGAGGAGCCGCTCCGTATCGTCGAGGCCACAGGCCCCGTGCGTCTGGATGGTGGCCTGATGAGCGAGGCGGCGGTGTGGTTGACGGAAGAGACCGCCTATACGGTTCTGGTCCAGAGCCTGGGCGAAGCTCCCGTGCGCCTGGTCCACCGGGACCCCGTGGTGACGGCCGGTCTCGTCTCCGCGGATCGAGGGCACGTGCTCCATGGTCGCGTCGGCTTCGGGTCGCAGGCCGGGCGGACTCGGTTCGAGGTGAGAGCCGGGAGCACGGTCGTGTTGGCTTTCGATGTCTCCGTGCTCCCGACGAAGCTCGGCGAGGCCGACGTCGCTGCGATGCGGGCCGAGGTCGAGGCTGCGGCTGCTGGACTATCGGTCGCGGCGCTCCGTCCGACGGTGCTCACCGACGCAGGGAGATCGGGGGTCACAACCCCGCCGGTCTGGCTCGCTGCGCTGCGCGGCGGGCTGGACGAACTGACGGGCGCGCTTCGTGAGATCGACCGTCGGCCCGTCCTCGACGTCCAGCGCACCGTGGAAGCGATTCGGCCGAGCGCGATGCGACGGCCCGCTCCCGAAACGCGCCGTGCTGTGCAGCAGAGCGGAATCCTGGCGGAACGGCTCCCGGCTCGTCCGGCACGACTGACGGCGGACACGCCTGCCCATCGCTGGCTGGCGGAGCGTCTGCACCGGATCCACCGCCGTCTGCTCCATCTCCGCCGCGACGAAGGCCAGCGTCGAACGAGCGCACGGCGACAGGCTCTCCTTGCGGAGCTGGAGAGGCTCGCGCAACGGGTCCGGCAGCTTCGGGTACTTTCGGTGATGCGATACGCGGGAGCACGTGCTCCGGAGATGCCACCCCTCATGCTCCGGCGCCGTCCAGCGTATGCCTCGGCCTACCATGCGCTTCGCCAGCTCGACCATGGGTTGGCACTTCGGCCGGGCGCGCTCGACGTGGCGACGCAGGATCTCGCCGTTCTCTACGAGACCTGGGCCGCGCTCGCCGTCGCCGACGCTGTGGCCGACGCGCTCGGCGTCGAGGCCCCGACGCGACCGTTCGGTATCGACATTCGAGGAGCCGACGTTCGGTTGCGGAAGGGGAGGGCGCATGCCGTTCGGCTGGGGAACGATGCCGCCCGCGTCGAGATCGTCTACACGCCCCGCTTCCCGGCGCCCCCTGCGCTTCTGCCCCAGCGTCCCGACCTTCTCCTCACGATCCAGCGCGGCGGCGTCACGAAACGCGTCGTTCTCGATGCCAAGTACCGCCGCGACGACTCCGTGGCGTACCGTCGGCGGCATGGCGTGGCCGGCCCTCCCGAAGATGCGCTGAACACGCTCCACCGGTATCGAGACGCGATCCCAGGCGAGGTGGCCATCGCGGCCGCGCTTTTTCCTGGCCCGCCCGACGCTGTGTTCACCACGTCCCGGCTCTGGACCAGCCTCGACGCGCTCGGGGTTGGGGCGATTCCACTCCGGCCGGGGGCGCGTGAGGCGCTGGCGGCCTTTATCGGCGGCCTCGTCCGCTGAGGTTCGCGTTCCTCGCCGCGAGCGCCGCCAGTGGGACCATGTCCGTGGAGAGGACGTCGGCGCCGGTGGCGAGGACAGGGCCGAAGGGCTCGGGTGAGGACGCGGCTCGGGCCGCGTCGTCGATGGCGCCGAACGTGCCGGCCTGTGCGCGGATGCCGGCCGCGTGGAGACGCGCGACGACGACCGGATCGGGCGTGCCGACGCCAGCCCACCCGAACACCCGCGACGCGTCGATGCCAGACGCCAGCAGCGCGTCGATGTCTGCCGGACGTTCGGTGGTGGCGGAGACGACAAGGTCGGGAGCGAGCTCGAAGAGGCGCTGTTGGTCCTCCAACGCATACGTGATCACGGCGACGCGGTCCTCGGCGCCGGCCTGGCGGATGGCAGCAACAAGGTCGTCGTAGGGCACGTCGGGCTTGACGTCGAGCAGGAGCACGGCGCGGCCGTCGGCCCAGGCGAGCGCCTCGGCGAGCGTCGGGACGCGGAAGGCCGTCACGACCGAATCGTCGGCAACGAGTCGGACGCGGCGGATCTGCTCGAACGTGGTGGCGTCGACGCGGCCCGTGCCTGTGGTCGTCCGGTCCAACGTTTCGTCGTGCATCAACACGAGCACGCCGTCGGCTGTCTTTCGGACGTCGGTCTCGATGAGCGCCGGCGCGTGGTTGAGCGTGTACTCGAACGTTTCGAGCGCGTTCTCGGGAAGGCCGCGGACGGGCCCGCCCCGATGCGCGCTGACGAGGATCGGAGCGTTCTCGGTCCAGCGGAGCGCCGCCGCCAGTTCGTCGGCCGAGCCGTAGTCGCGGTAGTGGACCGACGACGTGGGGACCGCGACGCGGTCGGCCGGTCGCTCGTCGAGTCCAAGTCGTCGCGGCGATCCGCACGCCGCGACAGCGATGGTGAGGACGAGGA
>CAYPVZ010000189.1:0-6376 GCA_964414235.1 uncultured Rhodothermales bacterium
GCCACTAGGCGGGGGTGGGCGAGCTGGAGGCGGCGCGGGTGGTCTCGAAGACCAGCTTGACCGGCGCGCCGCGCTGGATGGAGAGGAGGGACGAGGCGTGGCCACGGTTGACGGCGATCTCGAGGTACCCCGAACTGCCGATCAACGTGACCGGCTCGCCGACGGCCGTGGCCGCGTAGGTCCCGGTGTGGTTCTGAATGATCGCCGATCCGGCGTAGCACTTGACGCCGCGTCCGTCGCCGGCCCGTGCGAGGTCCACCGTGCGGATGTTCGTGATGCAGTTGCCGAACTGATCGACGTGGAGGACCATTCCGTCGATGCCCTCGTCGTCGGTGCGGGGGAGGGGCCAGTGCATCGGCGTGACGCCGTCGACGGGCGTGCCGACGTCGGCGAGCGCGGCGCCGGCCGCCAGCCGCGCGGCAACGGGGCCGAACACGTCGCGCCCGTGGAACGTCAGGCTCGGGGCGTCGCAGCGCCAGGCTTCCGGCCGGTCGAGCTCGACGGCGGCCTCGACCGCGTCGGCGCCCGCGAGGAGCGCCAGCAGGCCGTTGTCGGGTCCGACGAACCGGTAGGGCCGTCCACCCACGATGACGCGTGCCGCGATGGCCCGCCGCGCCGTCCCTACGCCCGGATCGACGACCGCGAGGTGGACCGTCTCGGGCGGGTAGTACGCGACGGCCTGGCGGAGCACAAACGCGGCCTCCATCACATCCTGCGCCGGCACCTCGTGCGTCACGTCGACGAGCGCCAGCCCGGGGGCAATGCTCAGCATGGCTCCCTTCATCGCCGCGACGTAACCGTCGCGGGTCCCGAAGTCAGTGGTGAGCGTGACGATCACGGCGGGGGGAGCGCGATCCCCCAAGCTACGGAGGCGCAGCCGCCTTCCGCTATCTTCGAGGCTCCCCCCCAATTACCCGTGGCCTCTGACCCCATTCCCGACGACCTCTCCGAGCGGGGCCAGCGCGCCCTCGACGAGTTCGTCCTGCTCTGGGGCGAGATGGCATCGCACTGGGGGATCAACCGGACCATGGCGCAGATCCACGCGCTTCTCTACGCGACGGCGCGACCGCTGGACACGGACGAGATCATGGACCGGCTCCAGATCTCGCGCGGCAACGCCAACATGAACCTGCGCGCGCTCGTCGACTGGAACCTCGTACGCAAGACGCACCAGATTGGCTCGCGCAAGGACTTCTTCGTCGCCGAGGCTGACGTGTGGACGCTGACCACCACGATCATCGAAGAGCGCCAGCGCCGCGAGATCAAGCCGGTCCAACGCAAGCTGGACGACGTGGCGACCGGACTCCGCGCCGCGCCTGAACTCCACGCGCCGGACGCCGCGCTGGCGGACCGCGTCGACGCGCTCGTCGAGATCATGGACGTCTTCGACGGGTTCACGCAGGCGCTCCTGCCTCTCGTGCGCGGGCGGAGCACCGAGAAGGTCCGGCGCGTGACGCGCTTCGCGTCGAAGCTCCGCCGCGGCCGCCAGCGCAACGACGACATCGAATGAGCACGCACATCGGCCAGCGCGGCGAGGACGTCGCGGCGGCTTTCCTCGAAGCCAAAGGCTACCGCCTTCTCGACCGGAACTACCGCTTCGGGCGCGAGGAGGTCGACATCGTCGCCTTCGAACCGACGCCGAAGAACGACGGCGGCATGATCGTGTTCGTCGAAGTCAAGGCGCGGAGTGGCCTCGGGTTCGGCCGTCCGGAGGCCGCCGTCGACGAGGCCAAGCAGCGGGCGATCCGCCGCGTCGCCGAGGCCTATCTCCACGAGCGCCGCCTCATCCCGTCGCCGACGCGGTTTGACGTGGTCGCCGTCCTCTTCGGCGATGGCGATCCCGAGGTCGAGCACTTCGAGAACGCGTTTGGCTACTTCGTCTGAACGCCCCCCTCCCATGGCCGACGTGCGCGCGGGCGCCGTCGAAGGGGAGGGGCCCGTCGTCCTCGTCCACGGCGGCGCCTGGGACATCCCGACCGACGAGTTGGATACGCATCTCGACGGGCTCGACCGCGCGCTCCGCATCGCACGTCGAGCACTGGAACGAGGGCGACCGGCGCTCGACGTGGTCGTGGAGGCCGTCGCGGCCCTCGAAGACCACCCCGCCTTCGACGCTGGCCGCGGCGCCGTGCTGGATCGTGAGGGCGCCGTCCAGCTCGATGCCGGGATCATGGACGGCGACGCGCTTCGGTGGGGCGCCGTAGCAAACGTCCGCACCCTCCCGAATCCGATCCGCGCCGCCCGTTCGCTCGTCGACGCAGATGGGCAGGCGCGCTTGCTGGTCGGGGAGGGGGCGGAGCGGTTCGCGGCCGAGGTCGGATTGCCGGCCGTCGACCCCGCCGCCCTCATCGTCGAGCGCGAGCGCCAGCGCTATGCCCGGCTGGCGACCCATGCCGGCTTCCACACGAGCGCCGCCTTCGCGGGGGCGATGGACGTGCCGCGCGGGACCGTCGGCTGCGTCGTGTGTGACGCGCAGGGACGGCTGGCAGCGGGGACCTCGACGGGTGGGGCGCCGCTCACCCGGCCTGGCCGTGTCGGCGACTCGCCGATTCCCGGCGCCGGCTTTTATGCCGACGGCCACGCGGCCGTCTCGGCGACCGGGTGGGGGGAGGCGATCCTCACGACCGGGCTCTCCGGGCACGCCGCCCGGCTGGCGGTCGAGTCCGCGCCTGCCGATGCCGCCAGTCGGGCGCTCGTTCACATGGCCGAGACCGTCCGGTGGCCCGGGGCATCGGTCGCTACAGGCGGGCTGGTCGTGCTCGACGCGGCGGGGCGGGGAGGCTGGGCCTTCACGACGCCCCGGATGGCGCGCGGCGCCTGGAGGCCCGGTGGTGAGCTCTGGGCGTCGGTGGAGCGCTGACGGCTACCAGGCCGTGCGTCGACGCGTTGCGGGGGCCTCCGAGGCCGCAGGTTGGCCGGCGATCTCGCGCTCGGCCTGGGCCCGTGCCGCCGTGCGTGGCGTCGGCCAGCGGCGGACTGTGGCCGGCTGGTAGCGTGTTCGGAGGGCCGAGGTCGGTTCGTCGGTCGCAGCAGAGCGGTCCGCGACGAGAACCGGGTCGGGGGCGACGTACGAACCGCCGCCCGTGACGTCCGTGCCCTGGAAGTAGTAGGCGAGGATCTGGCGGTAGTCGCGGCCGGCGCGGGCCTGCCCGATGGCGCCGAACTGGCTCATCCCGACGCCGTGGCCGAAGCCGCCGCCCTCGAAGACGTAGCGGTCGCCTTCCGTGCGGATCTCGAACATCGTGCTCCGGATGGTCCGGCCGCCGAGCGCGGCGTTGATGGACCGGCGGAAGTCGTCGCCAGAGATGGTCGCGCTTCGTCCACCCGAAAGCCGCATCTGGCGGACGCGCCCGGTTCGCGAGCGTGACGTGACCTCAACGCTGCTCACGCGGCCGCCAAAACGAGACGAGAGCGCGCGGAGGACCGCGCTCCGGCTGGCGGTCGTGCGCCACGTATGGTCGGGCGACGCCGTGTCGAACGGGTCCGGAACGCCGCGGAGGTAGGGCACCGGCGCTCCCGACCAGACCATGTCGTTGTCTGCCGTGTAGCCGCCCGAGGACGACGAGTAGACGGCCTCCGCCAGCGCGCCGCGGTAGGTCAGAACCTGACCGGCCGTCTCGTAAGCCGCCCGCTCGGACGTCGCGGTGACGGTGCCCATGCCCCGGTAGACCTGCGACGACTCATCGTCGTTGACGTCGTAGCTGGCGGTGGCGCCGAAGCGGCGGGCGGCGTAGGTCCGCGCGAGAATGGCCTGGGCCTTCGCCGCTTCGAGCACGTCGTAGCCGAGCTCGCTGGCGACGACGCTGGCGACGTAGGGTTCGATCGGGGCGTAATTGACGAGTTGAAGCCGGCTGCCCTCGACCGTCACCATGAGGTCGCCGCGGTACTGGCGGGTCGTACGGCCCGCGCGGAGGCGGAACGCGTGGCCCGTCAGCCGGAGCTGGCGAGCGGAGGCGTCGGCACCGTAGGAGCGGGCACGGACGTCAGCGCCGACGCGCGAGAGCGTCGCCGTCTCGCCCGGAGCCAGCGCGCCGGTCGTCCGGCCGTCGGCTTGGAACTCGAGAGGCCCGTCGACGGCCTGGACGGACACCTCGGAGAGCGAGGTCTGTCCGAGCAGGCGAACACGCACGACCGCGTCAGCGGGAAGCTGGGCGGCCGCGGGGAGGGCGAAGAGGCTGAGGCTGAGGAGGAGAGAGCGCATTTAACGGACACATCGTGCGCTGACTGTATCGGCGTCCGTTATCTGGCTTCTTAACTCCAGGCCGTTTCGTAACCCCCCGCTTCCGAGGATTCAGACGATGTCCTACAAAGCCGCCCGATGGCCTGGCGGTGTCGAGCACGACCCCCGATGAGCCGCTCCGAGGCGAGCCTACAGGCTCAGCCGATCCCTCAGGTCTCGCGATCGCGCCCGGCTGGCAGTCACCTCATGGCCGCCGTCGAGCATCAGCTTGTAGCGGCCGGAGAACCAGGGGACCATCTCGCGGATCGCGCCGAGGTTGACGAGCGCGTTGCGGTGGACGCGCATGAACTGGTCCGGGTCGAGCCGCCCTTCGAGCGCGTCGAGCGTGAACCCGACGAGGTGGCGCTGGAGCCGCCCGCCGGCCTCGCGCACGTAGAGGCTCGTGATGCCGTCGCTGACCTCGGCCGCGACCACGTCCTCCGCGTCGACGACGACGAGACGGTCGCGGCCCTGGACTGTGAACCGCTCGACGGGCGCCCCGGCGGGCCGCTCGGCCGGCGCCGCCTCGTCATCCAGCGCGTCCAGCAGGTCCGCCAGCCCGTCCTCGTCGGAGTCGCCCCGCTGGCGGCGCGCGTCGGCGCGGCCGACGGCTTCCGCCAGCCGTTCGGCGTTGATCGGCTTGAGGAGGTAGTCGGTCGCGTTGGCCTCGAAGGCGCGCACGGCGTACTCGTCGTAGGCCGTCGTGAAGACGACCGCGGGCCGGTGGCCGGGCGGGACGGCCTCGATCACACCGAACCCGTCGAGCCCGGGCATCCGGACGTCGAGGAAGGCGAGGTCGAAGGCCTCGGCCGAGAGCCGCTCCACGGCCTCGACGCCGTCGGCGGCCTCCTCGATCTCGCCGACCTGATCCGATTCAACGAGGGGGTCGAGCAGGCGGCGGAGGCGGGAGCGGGCTGGGGCCTCGTCGTCAACGATCAGGACGCGGAGCGGGGACATGGGAGAGGGGGAGGAGGAGCGTGGCGCGTGTGCCGGGCTCGGCAGGGTCGACCGCCAGCGAGGCAGCGCCATCGTACAGCAGGTGGAGGCGGCCGGCGACGTTGCCGAGCCCGACCCCGAACGTCGCGCCGCCGGGGCTCAAGCCGGCGCCGGTGTCTCGGACGACGACCTCCAGATGGTCGGCCGCGCGTCGGGCGGACACGGTCACGGCGCCGCCGCCGCGCTTCCGCTCGACGCCGTGCTTGACGGCGTTCTCGACCAGGGTCTGGACCGCGAACGCCGGAACGGTCGCGTCCTCGACGTCTGGCTCGATTTCGAGCGTCACGGCGAGCGCGTCGCCGAAGCGGGCCTCTTCGATGGCGAGGTAGCGGCGGACAAGGCGCATCTCGTCGCGGAGCGGCACGACGGCCTGCCCGCTGGCGGTGAGTACGTCGCGGAACAGGCCGGCGAGGTGCTCGACCGTGGCCTCGGCCTGGTCGGGGCGGTCGCCGATGAGCGCCGCTACCGTGTTGAGCGCGTTGAACAGGAAGTGCGGGTTGATCTGGGCCCGGAGCGCGGCCATCTCGGCGTCGGCCGTCTGGCGGACGAGCGCGCGCTCACGGTCGAGGAGTCGCAGCCGCTCGGCGGCGAGTGCCAGCTGCGCGGCGACGGACCGCAGCCGCTCGATGTCTTCGGTGTTGTAGACGGCCAGCCGCCGGGCTTTCCGGCCGAGCACGATGAGCCCGACCGGCATGCCGCGGCCGGTTGTGACGGGGACGGCCAGGGCGGCGCCGAGACGTGCCAGCCGGTCCGCCAGTCCGCGCGGGAGGTGGCTCTCGTTGAGCTCCTCGTTGCGCGACCAGATCCGGCCCTCGTTGCGCAGGCGCTCCCAGACCCGGTCCATCTCCGCCTGCGTGAACGTCGGCGACTCCGGGCGGTACGTCGCCTTGACCCACCGCTCGTCGGGCGTCCCGCGCCCGGCCAGCAGGAAGACCACGCCCGAGCGGACGTCGAGGGCCTCCCCGATGGCGGCCACGGCCTCGGCCGCCAGCTGCTCGATGTCGAGGCTCAGACGAATCTCGTCGCCGAAGCGGTCGAGCCGTCGGCGTGCCCGCTGGCGCTCGGTCTGGAACGACCGCTGGACCCAGTCGCGGAGGGCCGGCGCGGCGCGCTCGGCCCGCAGGAGCACTGTCACGACGAGGCCGCCGAGCACGACCGGCT
>CAYPVZ010000190.1:0-3522 GCA_964414235.1 uncultured Rhodothermales bacterium
CCCGCGAGCCGCTGGCGGCGTCGGTGGGCGTCTCCGCGGCGGCCTCCTCCGAGGCCGTCGGAGCGAGGTCCGGAGCCGTGCTCGCGACGCCGTCGCCAGAGGCATCCAGGGGCGTCTCGTCCACGACCGTCGCCTCGTCGGCCGAGCCGAGCGACGGCGCCACGTACGGGTCGGGGACGAAGAGCGTGAACGTGCTCCCGATGCCGGGCGCGCTGGCGAGGTGGATCTCGCCGCCGAGCAGCCGCGCGATCTCGCGCGAGATCGAGAGCCCGAGGCCGGTGCCGCCGTACGTCCGGTCGACCGAGCCGTCGGCCTGCTGGAAGGCCTCGAAGATGACCCGCTGCTTGTCCGGCTCGATCCCGATGCCCGTGTCCTGCACCGCGAACCCGATCACGCGGTCCGCCTCGCGGAGCGTCTCGGAGCGGAAGCGGATGTCGTCGGCGAGCGAGACGCGGAGGGCGACCGAGCCCTCGTGCGTGAACTTGAACGCGTTCGAGAGCAGGTTCTTCAGCACCTGCTGGAGCCGCTTCGGGTCGGTCTCGATGGCGTTCGGCAGCCGCTCGTCGATCTCGATGGTGAAGCCGAGTTCGCGGGCGTTGGCGACCTCGCGGAACATGCGGTCGGTCTCGCCCGCCAGCTCCGCCAGCGCCACGGGCTCGATCTCGACCGGCATCGCGCCGGACTCGATCTTCGAGAGGTCCAGGATCTCGTTGATCAGCCCGAGCAGGTCCGAGCCCGACGAGTGGATGGTCTCGGCGTACTCGACCTGCTTCGGTGTGAGCACGTCGCCCGGGTTTTCGGCGAGCATCCGGCTCAGGATGAGCATCGAGTTGAGCGGCGTCCGGAGCTCGTGGCTCATGTTGGCCAAGAACTCGGACTTGTACTTCGAGGTCAGCGCCAGCTGCTCGGCCTTCTCCTCGATGGCCGCGCGCGCCTGCTCGATCTCGGCGTTTTTACGCTCGACCTCGGCGTTCTGCTCGGCCAGCTGGCGGGCCTTCTGCTCCAGCTCCACGTTCGTCCCCTGGAGCTCGTCCTGCTGCTGGCGGAGCAGCTCCTCGGATTCGCGCAGCGACCGGGCCTGCTCTTCGAGGCGGCGGTTGGTCTGCTGGAGCTCGTCCTGCTGGCTCTGCAGCTCCTGCGTCAGGCCCTGCGACTGCATCAGCAGCGCCTCCGTCCGCATGTTAGCCTCGATCGAGTTGAGCACGATGCCGATGGACTCGGTCAACTGGTCGAGGAACGTCAGGTGGTTCTTGTTGAACCGGTGGAACGACGCCAGCTCGACGACGGCCTTGACCTCGCCCTCGAAGAGGACCGGCAGGACCACGATGTTGCGCGGCGGCGCGCTGCCGAGCCCGGAGTTGATCTGGACGTAGTCCTCGGGCACGTCGGTGATCAGGATCCGCTCCTTCTCGAGCGCGCACTGCCCGACGAGCCCCTCGCCCACGCGGAACGCGTTGCTGAGGCCGCGCCGCTCGCGGTAGGCGTACGTCGCAACCAGCTTGAGCCGCGACTCCGACTCGGGCTCGCCCGGCTCGCGCTCGGCCGTGTAGAACGCGCCGTGCTGCATGTCGACGAGCGGCGCCAGCTCGGAGAGGATGAGCCGCGAGACCGTCACGAGCTCCTTCTGCCCCTGGAGCAGCTGCGTGAACTTGGTCAGGCTGGTCTTGAGCCAGTCCTGCTCCTCGTTCTTCCGCGTCGTGTCCTTGAGGTTGCGAATCATCTCGTTGACGTTGTCCTTGAGGTCCGCGACCTCGCCGGCAGCGTCGACGGTGATCTTCTTGGACAGGTCGCCCGCAGCCACGGCCGTCGTCACCTCGGTGATGGCGCGGACCTGCGTGGTGAGGTTGGCCGCCAGCCGGTTCACGTTGTCCGTCAGGTCGCGCCACGTGCCGCTGGCGCCCGGCACCTCGGCCTGCCCGCCCAGCTTGCCCTCGACGCCCACCTCGCGGGCGACCGTCGTCACCTGATCGGCGAACGTGTCGAGCGTGTCGATCATGTTGTTGATCGTGTCGCGCAGCTCGGCGATCTCGCCCTGGGCCTCCACCTGGAGCTTCTGATCGAGGTTGCCTCGCGCGACCGCCGTCACGACCTCCGCGATGCCGCGGACCTGCGTCGTGAGGTTGTTGGCCATCGAGTTCACGTTGACCGTCAGGTCCTTCCACGTGCCGCTCACGCCCGGCACCGCCGCCTGCCCGCCCAGCTGGCCCTCGGTGCCGACCTCGCGCGCCACGCGCGTCACCTCGGACGCGAAGCCCTGAAGCTGGTCGACCATCGTGTTGATGGTGCTCTTGAGCTCCGCGATCTCGCCCTGGACCTCGACGGTGATCTTCTTCGACAGGTCGCCGTTGGCGACCGCCGTCGTGACCTCGGCGATGTTCCGGACCTGCGTGGTCAGGTTGTTCGCCATCGAGTTCACGTTGTCGGTCAGTTCCTTCCAGGTGCCGGAGACGCCCGGCACCTTGGCCTGGCCGCCCAGCTCGCCCTCGGTGCCGACCTCGCGCGCCACGCGCGTCACCTCCGAGGCGAACGCCGAGAGCTGGTCGACCATCGTGTTGATGGTGTTCTTCAGCTCCAGGATCTCGCCCTTCACGTCGACGGTGATCTTCTTGGACAGGTCGCCGTTCGCGACGGCCGTCGTGACCTCGGCGATGGCGCGGACCTGCGTGGTCAGGTCGCCCGCCATGTAGTTGACGTTGTCTGTCAGGTCCTTCCAGGTGCCCGAGACGCCCTCGACCTCGGCCTGGCCGCCCAGCTTGCCTTCGGTCCCCACCTCGCGCGCCACGCGCGTCACCTCGGACGCGAACGACGAGAGCTGGTCGACCATCCGGTTGATCGTCGTCTTCAGCTCCAGGATCTCGCCCCGGACCTCGACGGTGATCTTCTTCCCGAGGTCGCCGTTCGCGACGGCCGTCGTGACTTCGGCGATGTTGCGGACCTGCGTGGTCAGGTTGTCGGCCATAGAGTTGACGTTGTCCGTCAGGTCCTTCCACGTCCCCGACACGCCCGGGACCGTGGCCTGGCCGCCCAGCTGGCCCTCGGTGCCGACCTCGCGCGCCACGCGCGTCACCTCGGAGGCGAACGACGAGAGCTGGTCGACCATCCGGTTGATCGTCGTCTTCAGCTCGGCGATCTCGCCCTGAACCTCGACGGTGATCTTCTTGCCCAGGTCGCCATTCGCGACGGCCGTGGTCACCTCGGCGATGTTGCGGACCTGGGCCGTCAGGTTGTCCGCCATCGAGTTCACGTTGTCCGTCAGGTCCTTCCACGTCCCGGAGACCCCGGCCACGCGGGCCTGGCCGCCCAGTTTGCCCTCGGTGCCCACCTCGCGCGCCACCCGCGTCACCTCCGAGGCGAAGCTCTGAAGCTGGTCGACCATCGTGTTGATGGTGCTCTTGAGCTCCAGGATCTCGCCCTGCGCCTCGACGGTGATCTTCTTGCCCAGGTCGCCGTTGGCGACGGCCGTGGTGACCTCGGCGATGTTGCGGACCTGGGCCGTCAGGTTGTCCGCCATCGAGTTCACGT
>CAYPVZ010000190.1:3622-6373 GCA_964414235.1 uncultured Rhodothermales bacterium
TGTCCGTCAGGTCCTTCCACGTCCCGGAGACCCCGGCCACGCGGGCTTGGCCGCCCAGCTTGCCCTCGGTGCCCACCTCACGCGCCACCCGCGTCACCTCGCTGGCGAACGCCGAGAGCTGGTCCACCATCGTGTTGACCATCTTGGCCGTCCGCAGAAACTCGCCGCGGATGGGACGGCCCTCGGCCTCCAGCTCCACCTGCTGCGAGAGGTCGCCCTTGGCGACGGCGCCGATGACGCGCTCGACCTCGGCCACGGGCTGCCCGAGGTCGATGATGAGCTCGTTGACGCAGCCGACCATGCTCCGCCAGCCGCCCGTCGCGCCCGAGAGCGCGACCCGTTCCGCCAGCCGCCCCTTCTTGCCGACCTCGTCGCGGACGCGCTCCAGCTCGGCCGCCAGCTGCTCGTTCTGCGCGATGATGGCGTTGAGCGTGTCGGCCACGCGCCCGACGGCGCCGTTGTGCTCGACGACGAGGCGGGCCGAGAAGTCGCCCTTCTGGACCGCCGTCAGGACCGCCAGCAGGTCGCGGGCGCTGAGGTCACAGAGGTCGCCCTCGGTGGACGGAGACGAGGCCTTGGTCGCGCGCGCGCGCTTCGTGGCAGGAACTGGCGTGTCAGACGCCGAGGGCTTGGGTGCGGCCATGATGAACGGAGGGAAGCCGGGAACCCCATGCGCGCACGTCGCACGGGAGCAAGGAGGCCCTTACTCCGGGACCGGGCATATGTGCCCCGAGGCCGACCAGCCCGGAACAACGGCCGCTGTGATGGACGGCGAGCTCACCAGTCCGGCTTCTGGCGCCTCGCTTTCTTCTCGGCCCGCTGGCGCTTCGCGTCGAGCCGGCGGCGCCTCGACGCCTTCGTCGGCTTGGTAGCGATGCGCGGAATGACGGGGCGGGCGGCCTCTTCGAGCCGCCGCCGCAACTCCGCCACCGCGAGCGCCTTGTTGCGGAACTGGCTCCGCGACGCACGCGACATCACGACCAGCCCCGACGGCCGGTGCGTGAGCCGGACGCCGGTCTCGACCTTGTTCGCCCGCTGGCCGCCCTTCGTGCCGGCCGCCAGCGTCTCGACGTCGCACTCGGCGAGCAGCGCGTCGTTGTCCGGAGGGATCGCGTCGCTCATCGGGCGAACCGCTCGAACCGCTCGGCGACGTGGAGCACAAGGATGAGGAGCAGAGCCGATCCCACCGCCAGCGCGTAGTGGTGGAGCGCGACGGCGATGCCGACCGGCGCTACGACGAGCAGCGAGGCGGCCGTCGTCAGCCCGTGGGCCCGGGTCTCGGCCGAGCCGCGGAAGATGATGCCGCCGCCGAGGAACCCGAGCCCGGCCGCGATGGCCTGGATCGAGCGAACCGGGTCGGAGCGGACTGCGCCGCCATCGATCGCCGCCACGTCGGCGCCGGCCAGAAGGCTGACCTCGACGAAGAGAAAGGAGGCGAACGAGACGAGCATCATCGTCCGAAAGCCAGCGCCCTTCCCCTTCCGCTCGCGCTCCCATCCGACGAGCCCGCCGAGCGCGAGCGCCAGCACGGCGTCGGCAAGGGCGCGGAGATCGGAGGCAAGGACGTCGGGCACGAGAGGAGAGAAGCGAACGTGGCATTCTACGGTGCGCGCGCGGCGCCCGGTCCCACATGTTCTGCGCCCCGAGCCGATCCGAGAGAGAGATACGGCCCGATTCCGGCCGAGCGCTGGCGGCGTTCGTCGTCGATGCGTGTGCGGCGGTAGCTTGGGGGTCTCGCCCGCCGCCGCCATGCCCGAGCCGTCCTCCGCCCAGCCGTCCGCGTCGTCCGAAGAGGACCGCGCGACGGTCGAGCGCGCGCTCGGCGGCGACCAGGGGGCCTACGCGCGCCTCCTCACCAAGTACCAGGAGCCGCTGCGCCGCCACGTCGGCAAGATGGTCCGCGACCAGCAGCAGGTCGACGACCTCGTCCAGGAGGCGTTCGTCAAGGCATTCGGGAGCATCGAGAGCTACAACCCGGACTACGCGTTCTCGACCTGGATCTACCGGATCGCGACGAACCACACCATCGACCACATCCGGCGCCGGAAGCTCCCGACGTTCTCGATCGACAAGCCGGTCCAGACGCGCGACGGCGAGCTCCAGATGGAGCTGCCGGACACGACCTACCGCCCGGACCGCGACATCGTCACCGGCCAGCGCAACGCGATCCTGCGCGAGGCCATCGACAACCTCCCCCCGAAGTACCACCGCGTCATCGTCATGCGGCACCAGGAGGAGCTGTCGTACGAGGAGATCGCCACCGAGCTGGACCTTCCGCTCGGAACGGTCAAGGCCCACATCTTCCGGGCCCGCGCGCTGCTCAACAAGGCGCTCCGCGACCGCCGCGACGAGCTGGAATAGGCCAGGCCCCGGGCGCCCGGGTTCATTTTCTTCAGTTTGGAAGCGCTTTTGGTTCAGCACAGGGGTTGAACCCGCCGCGAGGCGCCGTCTAGCTTGACCCCATGTCGCTCCTCGGCCTCACCCCGATTACCCCTCGAACGCCCATTACGACGGGCGCGACGGGGGATTCGTAGACAGAGCCGAGCCAGCGGCCCGATCCCCCCGACCGCCCGCCTCCGCCCGGAGAGCGGGCGGTTCGCGTTTCAGCCTGTCCCATGCCCGCCCCTCACGTCGCCAAGTTCGGCGGCACCTCCGTCGCCACCCCCGAACGGCTCCGCCGCGTCGTCGATCTGGTCGCAGACGCGCCCACCGACGGACGACGCGTCGTCGTCGTCTCCGCCCTCGGCGGCA
>CAYPVZ010000191.1:0-6367 GCA_964414235.1 uncultured Rhodothermales bacterium
GCTCGAAGACTTCCTGGCTCTCTTCGCCGAGGCCCGCCCGAAGATCGCCGCCGCACCGGGCTGCCGTCACCTGGAACTGTGGCAGGACGAGCGCTTCCCCAACGTGCTTACCACGTTCAGCCGCTGGGACGACGCCGAGGCCCTCGACGCCTACCGCCAGTCCGACCTGTTCCGATCGACGTGGAAGCAGACGACGCCCTTCTTCGCGGCGGCCCCGGTCGCCTACAGCCAGCGCGTTTGGGTGGAGCGGTAGCGCTGGGACACTCTACCGGGAATGGGGACCGGATCTGGCTCGACGGAGCCTCCTCGCCCGGGTCAGGGCCGCCCGGGAGGATCCGGACGGCCCGCGATTCTTAGGACTCCTGACAACCGCCGAGCGCCTGGCTGGCGATGGCCGCCGCCAGCCGGGCGAGGTCAGGCATCGACGAGTTCGTCCTCCTCGACGTCCTCGCCGTCGGAGGAGGACGAGGGCGTCATGCCGAGCGCCTCCTTGACGGACTGCTTGACGGCCTCACGACGGTCTTCGTTGGTCCGCAGCCATTCCTTCGTGGCGTCGCGGCCCTGGCCGATCTTCTCCTCACCGTAGCTGTACCACGAGCCCGACTTCTGGATGATGTCGTGCTCCAGCCCGAGGTCGATGAGCTCGCCCAGCGACGAGACGCCCTCGCCGTAGATGATGTCGAACTCGGCCTCGCGGAACGGCGGCGCCACCTTGTTCTTGACCACCTTGACCTTCGTCCGGTTGCCGACGACCTCCGCCCCGTCCTTGACCGCGCCGATGCGCCGGATGTCCATCCGGACACTCGCGTAGAACTTGAGCGCGCGGCCGCCGGCCGTCGTCTCGGGCGAGCCGAACATGACGCCGATCTTCATCCGGATCTGGTTGATGAAGATGAGGATCGTCTTGGTCCGGCTGATGGTGCCGGTCAGCTTCCGGAGCGCCTGGCTCATGAGCCGGGCCTGGATGCCGACGTGGCTGGCGCCCATCTCGCCCTCGATCTCGGCCTTCGGCACCAGCGCGGCGACCGAGTCGATGACGACGACGTCGAGCGCGCCCGAGCGGACGAGCATGTCGCAGATCTCGAGCGCCTGCTCGCCCGTGTCGGGCTGGCTGACGAGGAGCTCGTCCGTGTCGACGCCCAGCTTCTCGGCGTAGGTCGCGTCGAAGGCGTGCTCGGCGTCGATGAAGGCGCAGGTGCCGCCCATCTTCTGCGCCTCGGCGATGACCTGCGTCGCGAGCGTCGTCTTGCCGGACGACTCGGGGCCGTAGATCTCGATGATGCGGCCGCGCGGGAGGCCGCCGATTCCGAGGGCGTGGTCGAGCGTGAGGCTGCCGGTCGAGACGGCGTCGATGGAGACCGGCGGGGCGTCGCCCATCTTCATGATGGCGCCCTTGCCGTAGTTCTTCTCGATCTGCTTCATCGCCAGATCCAGGGCCTTGGACTTGGCGGCGGCGTCGGCGGGGGGGGCGGCGGAGGTCTTAGCCATGAGGGCAGGCTCCAAGGGAGCGGCTTTGGGGGATGTAGAGGGCCGATGAGATGGCCCCTCAGGCACGGGTGCAACGCGACAGGCTAGCACGGCCGGGGTGACACCTACGCGTCACGCACTCCGACTGCTTAGACTCCGATGAAGCCTGGACCTAACCCGTCGACGGAAAAAAGGCTCCGGCGCTGTCAGTCCGCCGCCCCGTCGCGCCGGAGCAGTTGGCGGCGGACGAGATCGAGCGCGGCCGAGACGGAGAGCGCGACGTTGGCCTCGCGGTCGCCGGTGAACTGGAGCCGGACGGCCCGCGCCGTATCGCCGTCGTCGTAGGCCAGCCAGACCGTGCCGATGGGCTTGTCGGGCGTGCCGCCCGTCGGTCCAGCGACGCCGGTCGCGGCCACGCCGATGTCGGCGCCGAGGCGCTGGCGGGCGCCGGCGGCCATCGCCAGCGCGACGCGCTCGCTCACGGCTCCGTCGGCCTCAATGACATCCATGGGGACGTCCAGGAGATCGCGCTTGACCTCGTTGCTGTAGGCCACCACGCCGCCGCAGAACACGTCGCTCGCACCGGAGACCGAGGTCAGGCGCGCCGCCAGCGCGCCGCCGGTGCAGCTCTCGGCCACCGCCAGCCGCAGGCCGCGCTCCCGCAGCATCGCGTGGACGACGGTCTCCAGCGTCGTCGTTTCCTCGCCGAAGACGAGCGGCCCGAGGCGATCGCGGAGCGCGTCGATGGCGTGGTCGAGGTCGGCCTGCGCCGCCGCGCGGTCGGCACCGCGGGCGGTCACGCGGAGGCGGACCTGGCCGAAGCTCGGGAGGTAGGCCAGCGTGAGCCCCGCCGGAAACGCCTCGAACAGGTCGCCGACGGTCTCGGCGATCGCGCTCTCCCCCTTCCCGACCGTCAGGAGTGTGCGCGAGAGCACGACGGCGTCCTGGAGCGCGACGAGGCGCGGGAGGAGGGACTCGTCCGTGATCGCGCGCATCTCGTGGGGCACGCCGGGCATCATCACGACCAGCTGGCGGCGGCCGTCCGCCGCGCGCTCGCCCCAGAGCCCGGGCGCCGAGCCGCGCGGGTTGGGCAGCGCCTCGAAGCCCTCGGGCACCTCGGCCATGACGCGCCCGAGCGGCGACATCGTGCGGCCCCGTGCCGTGTAGCGCGCCTCGATCCGTTCGAACACGTCCTGCCGGAACTGGAGCGCACGGCCGAAGACCTGCGCCACGGCCGTCTTCGTCACGTCGTCGTGCGTCGGCCCCAGCCCGCCGGTGACGACGACGAGCGCGGCGCCGTCGGCGTAGGCCCGCTCGATGGCGGTCGCGATCCGGCCCACGTCGTCGCCGACGGTCTCGCTTCGCTGGACATCGACGCCGGCCTCGGCCAGCCGCTCGCCGAGCCACGCCGCGTTGGTGTTGACGATCTGTCCGAGGAGAATCTCGTCGCCGACGGTGAGAAGGTGTCCGATCATGAGGGAGCGTGGAGCGGGGGCGTGCACACGCCGATCCGGCGGCAGCGATCCGCGCCCGCGCTACTCCTCCGTCCGCCGGTCGCTCCAGCCCGCGGGGTCGTCGCGCCAGTCGCGAAGCGTGGCCCAGGCGCCGGGCCCGAGCGCGCCCGACTGGCGGGCCGCCTCGGCGAGGGCCTCGAAGTCCGTCAGCGTGACGAGCGGGAGGCCAGCCTCGGCGAAGGCGACCTCGGCCTCCGGGAAGCCGTACGTGAAGACCGCCAGCACAGCGACGACCTCGGCGCCCGCCTCCTGAAGCGCCTCGGCGGCGCTCAGGACCGACCCGCCCGTCGAGACGAGGTCCTCGACGAGCACGACCCGCTGGCCCTCCTCGACGCGCCCCTCGATGCGGTTCTGCCGCCCATGCCCCTTCGCCTGCGCGCGGACGTAGCTGAACGGGAGCCCGAGACGGTCCGCCAGCAGGGCGCCGTGCGGGATGCCGGCCGTCGCCGTCGCCGAGACCGCGTCGGCCTCGACCGACACCGCGGCCTCGACGAACGCCTCGACGACGCGCTGGCGCACGTCGGGATGCGAGAGGATGAGCCGGTTGTCGGTGTAGACGGGCGACTTCCGGCCGGAGGCCCAGGTGAACGGCTCGTCGGGGCGGAGGGCGACCGCCCCGATGTGGAGGAGGTCACGCGCGAGGGCGTCGGCGGAAGTCACGGGGTGGGCGCCGCGGGGACGCGGCGGAAGTAGAGCGCGCCGGTCCAGACCGTTACGGCAGCCGTCGCGATGAGGAAGACGAGGGCCGCCGGCGACTCCAGCGCGGCGTAGAGGAACCGCCCGAGTGCGCCGAGCGCACCGCCCAGCTCGCGGAGGTGCGTGCCCGCGAGGAAGACGAAGCCCGTGATGAGGAACGTGAGCTGCCACGCCGTTTTCCACTTGGCCGCCGACGACGTCACGAGCGGCTCGCCGCGCCGCTGGCGGACCGTCCGCAGCAATGTCACGGCGAGGTCGCGGACGGCGATGGCCCCGATGGCCGACCACGGCAGCCACGCCCCCGCCGGCCGCACCAGGCCCTCGTCGAACGGGTCGAGGAACGGGACCAGGAAGAAGGCGCCGAGGACGAGGATCTTGTCCGCCAGCGGGTCGAGGAACTGACCGAGTTCGGAGCCGACGCCGTACTTGCGCGCCAGCTTGCCGTCCAGCCAGTCTGTGATGGCGGCGATGATGAAGAGGAAGGCCCCGAGGACGTGGCCCCAGATGCCGCCCTCCCAGAGGAGGAACAGACACAACGGGGCGACCACGATGCGGCCAACCGTGAGGGCGTTCGGAACGTGCTTCATCGAGGGCAGAGCCCGGGGGGAGGGCACACCAAGATACCCCGCTCTGCGCCCCGTTTGAGGAAGCTGCGAAGGGACCTGCCATAACGGCAATCCAGAGACCCTGGCACACCCCTTGTCCATGGCTTTTCTGACACGAACGGGCCGTCCGACCTGTCGGCGCGTCAGTCCAGCCCGGATCCTCGCTTCCGGGCTGGCGTAGCCACGCGCGCCCCGGCAAACGGCGGCCCCCCTCTACAGACTTCCAGTACCACATCTCCCAATGGGCAAGATCATCGGCATCGACCTCGGCACGACCAACTCCGTCGTGGCCGTCATGGAGGGCAACGAGCCCGTCGTCGTCCCGAACGCCGAGGGCGGGCGGACGACGCCCTCCGTCGTCGCGTTCAAGAAGGACGGCGAGCGGCTCGTCGGCGCCCCGGCCAAGCGCCAGGCCATCACTAACCCCCAGAACACCATCGTCTCCGTCAAGCGGTTCATGGGCCGCCAGTTCGACGAGGTCGGCGAGGAGATGAAGACGGTGCCCTACACCGTGACCAAGGGCGACGGCGGCGTCGCGCGCATCGAGGTCGAGGTCGCGGGCGACACCAAGCTCTACACGCCGCAGGAGATCTCGGCGATGGTCCTCGCCAAGCTCAAGCAGACGGCGGAGGACTACCTCGGCGAGCGCGTCACCGAGGCCGTCATCACGGTCCCGGCCTACTTCAACGACGCCCAGCGCAAGGCGACCAAGGAGGCCGGCCAGATCGCGGGCCTCGACGTCAAGCGCATCCTCAACGAGCCCACGGCCGCCGCGCTGGCGTACGGCCTCGACAAGAAGGGCGAGGACGAGATCGTCGCGGTCTACGACCTCGGCGGCGGCACCTACGACATCTCCATCCTGGAACTCGGCGACGGCGTCTTCGAGGTCAAGAGCACGAACGGCGACACGCACCTCGGCGGCGACGACTTCGACCAGCGCCTGATCGACTGGATCGCCGACGAGTTCAAGCGCGAGGAGGGCATCGACCTCCGGACGGACCCGATGGCGCTCCAGCGGCTCAAGGAGGCCGCCGAGAAGGCCAAGATCGAGCTCTCGGCCGCGTCCCAGACGACGATCAACCTGCCGTTCATCACGGCGACCCAGGAGGGCCCGAAGCACCTCACGCTCGACCTCTCGCGCTCGAAGTTCGAGCAGCTCGTCGACGACCTCGTCCAGCGCACGATCCCGCCGATGGAGAAGGCGCTCAAGGATGCCGGCCTGACGAAGACGCAGGTCGACGAGATCATCCTCGTCGGCGGCTCGTCGCGCATCCCGAAGATCCAGGAGGTCGTCCGCGAGTTCTTCGGCAAGGCCCCGAACAAGTCGGTCAACCCGGACGAGGTCGTCGCCGTCGGCGCGGCCATCCAGGGCGGCGTCCTCTCAGGCGACGTGACCGACGTTCTCCTCCTCGACGTCACGCCGCTCAACCTGGGCATCGAGACGCTCGGCGGCGTCATGACGACGCTGATCCCGGCCAACACCACCATCCCGACGCGCAAGTCGGAGACGTTCTCGACCGCCAGCGACAACCAGCCGTCGGTCGAGATCCACGTGCTCCAGGGCGACCGCTCGATGGCCGTCGACAACCGGACCATCGGCCGCTTCCACCTCGACGGCATCCCGCCGGCCCCGCGCGGCATCCCACAGGTCGAGGTCACGTTCGACATCGACGCCGACGGCATTCTGTCCGTGTCGGCCAAGGACAAGGCGACCGGGAAGGAGCAGTCGATCCGCATCGAGGCCTCGTCGGGCCTGAGCGAGCAGGAGATCGAGGCCATGCGTCGGGCCGCGCGTGAGCACGCCAACGAGGACCAGCAGCGCAAGGACTCGATCGACAAGCTCAACCGCGCCGACAGCCTCATCTTCTCGACCGAGAAGAACCTGGCCGACTACGGCGACAAGATCCCGGCCGAGAAGCGGGCCGCCATCGACGCTGCGCTGGAGCGGCTCAAGGAGGTCCACAAGGGCCAGGACCTCGACCAGCTCGACTCGGCGATGGAGCAGCTCAACACGGCGTGGAGCGCCGCAGCCGAGGACCTCTACCGGGCCCAGCAGGCCGAGGCCGAGGCCGGCGGCGCCGATGC
>CAYPVZ010000192.1:0-6347 GCA_964414235.1 uncultured Rhodothermales bacterium
GTCTGGGTGTCCGGCGACAGCCGATGGAGGACGGGCGTGAGGGCGCCGAGCGTGTCGCCGTCGATCACGAGCCGGGCCGCGACGCCCGTCGCATCCACGTCGCCGACGTTCGTGATCTGCGCCTCCAGGGAGAAGGGGACGCCGGCGTCGACCTGGCGGGCCGGGTGGTCCACCGCGCCGTGCGTCAGGACCGTGACGAAGGCCGGGACGCCGGTGCCGGCTTCGGCGAAGGCGGCGTCGAGGGCGTCGCGGAGCGCGTCGAGCGCGTCGAGTACGCGGGGCGCGACGGCGAGGGCGCTGTCGGCCGCGGCGAAGTCGCCGTCGAGGCCGGCGTACTCGGCCGGGAGGTCGGGCGAGGGCCCGTCGGGGTCCGCCGCGAGGTCGGGCAGGAGCAGCCCGAGGACGGCCGCGCCGAGCGTCACCCGCTCGCCCGCGAGGATCCCGGCCCGCGCGATGGCGAGTCGCTGGAGGTCGGCGAACGTCCCGCTGGCGGACGGCGCCAGCGCCTCCAGCCGGCGCAGCTCGGTGTCGATCTCGGCGTCGAGCGGGGCCTCGGCGCCGAGGAGTGCCTCGCCCGCCGTCAGGATCGTCTCCTCGTCGCCGCCGGGGATGACGGCCGTGAGCGACTGGACGGCGGCGGCGTAGGCGTCGGCCGCCGGGCCCTGTGGCGCGCGGAGCATCGGGCTCCGGGCGTGCCGCGTCGCCTCGCCGCCGTTGCCCCCGCCGCCGGTGATGTAGGGCCGCTCGACGACCGGCGGCGTCTCCTCGATGGCGTGGTAGAACCGGAGGTAATCGGCCGCGCCGACGGCGACGAGCCCGGCCACGTTGATGCCCTTGACGACCGCGCCCACGGTCGCAGCGACCTGGAGGAGCGGGACGCGCCCGACGAGGAGCGAGACGTCGGCGACCGTCGCCCAGCCCTCGGCCGTCGAGCGGACCGTCGACGAGAGGTTGATGACCGACTCGTTGTCCGCGACGAGCTGGCTCGCCATGCCCATGGCGTCGACGAACCCGCTCTCGACGGCGCCGTCCCCCTGGAGCGTCCGCGAGCGGACGATGGCGAGGCGAAAGTCGGGGTCGGTCTCGGCCACGTAGATGTTGCCCAGGATCGAGCCGCCGATGGCGCTCGTCAGCGACGCCACGAGCTGGGTCACGAACGCCTTGCGGCCGGCGGCCTGGTCCCAGGCTCCGCTTTCGAGCCCGCTCGTTCCGCCCTTGACCGCCGCGCTGGCGGCCGCGTTGAGCGCGTTCGCGGCCGGCTCCGGCAGGACGCCTTTGACGCCCGAGATCACGGCGTCCTGGAGCTTGCCCGCGCCCAGCTCCGCGGCCTGGAGCAGGAGCCCGACGGCCAGCGCGACCTCCCGCTCCAGCAGCGGCGCGTTGACGTCGCCGAGCGACACAGCGGCCAGGTTGCGCACCTCGCCGATGGCCTTCTTGAGCGCCAGCGCCGACATGATGGCTGAGACCGTCGTTGCCGCCGCCTCGTCCGCCAGCGGCTGCGTGCCGCTGTAGACCTCGGCCAGCGCCGCGGCCGACGACACGAGCCGCCCGAATGCCTCGTCGCGGTCGGCCCACGTCTGGCGGGTCTCGGCGCCCGATCCGTCCCACTCGGCGAGGAGGTCGGCGACCTGGTTCGTCGAGTACGGCAGGACGAGGAACGAGGTGCTGGCGAGCGCCGCCAGCGGGGCGACGCTCGCGGCCCGGAGCGTGACGGGCAGCCGGAAGGACCGGTTGCGGAGGTCGTTCATCGAGACGGCCTCGTACTCGCGGTGGAGCGTGCCGTCGTCGAGGACGAGCGTGTAGGTCTCCGTCTCGTCGAGGTCCTCCATCGGCAGCGGGGCGGCGCCGTTGGGCTGCGTGCGCGCCGTCGAGACCGTCGCGCCGTCGCGGTCGACGAGCGAGACGGTCACGCCCCCGAGGCCGCCGCCCTCGCCGCCGAACCGGTTGACGTCGGTGACGGTGGCCGTGAGGGACGGGACGCCGAGGCGAAGGCGGAAGACCTCCTCGGTGCTCGCGCCGGGCCGGTAGCCGATGCCCGAGATCCAGCCGTTGTTGGTGATGGCGTGGGCCTCGTCGAGGATCTCGCCGGGGGCCAGGAACGAGGCCGCCAGGGCGCCGAGGTCGTGCGCCACGCCGTCCTCCCAGAGCACGGCCCGGTCGCACCCGTCGGGCGGCGCCACGCAGTCGCGGCTGTACCCGACGACCTGGTCGAAGTCGTTGAGCCCTTCGCCGGTCGAGAAGCCGGCGTCGCCGGGGAGCATGGGCAGCGGGTGCGCCGTGGTGCCGTCCCACAGGAAGCCGATGTCGAACGAGCCGTCCTGGTTGAGCATCTCGCCCGTGAGGTGCTCCAGCTGGTTCATGCCTCGGACGACCGTGTAGGCCGGCGAGAAGAGCGGGAGCGTCTCGGTCGTCCCGTCGGGCCGTCGGATCTGGAAGCGGTCCATGCCGACGGCGTCGTTCTCGATGTAGCGCGTCAGGACGGTGCCGTCGTCGAGGATGGCGATGCCCTTGGAGCCGCTCGCGAGGCCCGTGAGGAGGCGGAAGCCGGCGTCGTCCCACAGGAACGGCGTGTCGTTGGACGTCTGGCGGATGCGGCGCGTGCCGATGACGGCCCCGCTGGCGTTGATGCCGGCCGCGACGGTGCTGGCCTCGTCGCCGTGCGGGGCGGCCTCGCCGCCGCGCCACACGCGCTCCCAGTAGACCGGCGAGGTGGTGACCGCGAACTGCGCGATCTCGCCCGCGTCGTTGATCGCCGTAAAGGCCGTGTTCGCCCGCTGGACGCTCCAGCCGAAGCCCGCGTTCAGCCCGGCGTGCTTGGCCGAGAGGTTGAACCGGTCCGAGACCGTCGCGACGACGGTGCCGTTCGCGTTGACGTCGGTGAGGGCGACGCCGCGGATGGCGAACGACGGCGTGCCGAGCCACTGAAACTCGGCGACGGTGAGCGGCGGGTGCTCGGTCTGGGCGGCGGCGCTGGCGGCGAGCGCGAGGAGGACGAGAGGGAGAGCGGGGCGCATGACGAGGGAGGGAGCCTTCCCCGGTGAGATCGGAGCCCCTCGGCCAATCGTGCCACGCCGCGCACCGGGCCGTCTCGGAGGCATGGCCTCGGCCATGCGCTGGCGGTAGTCTTCCGCGCTCCCACCCCGGCCCTCATGCCTGACCCCGCCGCGCCCGAGGCGTCGCCCGAGTTCGGCGCGGTCTACGACGAGCTGCGCGGGCTGGCGCACCGGATGCTCCGCCGCCAGGGCGCCGGCGAGACGCTCCAGACGACGGCGCTCGTCCACGAGGCCTACCTCAAGCTCGACGGGACCGCCAGCGCCGACCGCGTCCACTTCTTCGCGCTGGCGGCGCGCGCCATGCGGTTCATCCTCGTGGACCACGCACGGGCGCGGCGGGCGCTCAAGCGCGGCGGCCTCGGCGTCACGTTCGGCCCGGCCCACGACGTCGCCGACGTCCGCGCCGAGGAGGTCCTGGCGCTCGACGAGGCGCTCGACCGGCTGGCCCGCGAGCGGCCCCGGCTGGCGCGCGTCGTCGAGCTCCGCTACTTCGGGGGGCTCACGTTCGAGGAGACGGCCGAGGCGGCGGGCCTCTCGGTCCGGACGGTCAAGCGCGACTGGGACCTCGCGCGGGCCTGGCTCCACCGCGCCATCCACGGGGACGGGTGACGGCGGTGGCCCGATCCGCCGCGCGCCGCCGATCTCTCCGGTGAACCGCCCGCCCATGCCCGATCCCCCCGACGCCGCCGACCGCTGGGACCACGTCGAGACTCTCTTCGACGCCGCCTCGGCGCTCCCCGAGGCCGACCGCGCCGCCTTCCTCCGCCAGTCCGGCGCCGATGCCACGCTCGTCGCCGAAGTCCTGGACCTGCTGGCACACGCCGCCCGCGCCGACGACGCCTGGGGCGAGAGCGCCGCCGTCTTCGCCGAGCCGTTGCTGGACGAGGACGCGCTCCGGCGCGGCACGCAGGTCGGGCCCTACGCCCTGGAGCACCCGCTCGGGCGCGGCGGCATGGGCACGGTCTGGCTCGCCCACCGGACCGACGCCCTCCGCCTCCGCGTCGCGCTCAAAGTCGTCCGGCGCGGGCTCGACACGGCCGACGTTCGCGAGCGATTCCGCCAGGAGCACCGCGTGCTGGCGGCGCTCGACCACGAGGGCATCGCGCGGCTCCTCGACGGCGGCGTGACGCCGGACGGGCTCCCGTACTTCGCGATGGAGCTCGTCGAGGGCGAGCCGATCACGGCCTACGCCGACCGCCGCCAGCTCGGCGTCGAGGCCCGGCTGGCGCTGTTCGCGCAGGTCTGCGAGGCCGTCCAATACGCCCACCGCCACCTCGTCGTCCACCGCGACCTGAAGCCGTCGAACGTCCTCGTGACCGACGCCGCCGACGGGCGCCCGCGCGTCAAGCTCCTCGACTTTGGCATCGCGAAGGTCCTCGACCCTGACGACCTCGGCCTCTCGCGACTCCTCACGCGCGCCGAGCAGCGCCTCCTCACGCCGGCCTACGCCGCGCCCGAGCAGCTCCGCGGCGAGCCCGTCACGACGGCGGCCGACGTCTACGCCCTCGGCGTCCTGCTCTATGAGCTGCTCACGGGACGGCCCCCGGTCACGGCCCGTCGTCGCGTCGAGGCGGTCGAGCCCGTCCGCCCGTCCGAGGCGGTCCGCGAGACGGCGGAGATCGCCCGGTCCGACGGAACGACGGCGACGCTGACGCCGGACGCTGTCGGCGCGGCGCGGCGGCTGGCGCCGGAGCGGCTCCGGAAGACGCTCGCGGGCGACCTCGACACGATCGTGCTGATGGCGCTTCGCCCGGAGCCCGCGCGCCGCTACGAGAGCGCGGCCGGGCTGGCGGACGACGTCGCGCGCCACCTCGCCGGCCAGACCGTCCGCGCCCGGCCGGACACGCTCGGCTACCGCACGCGGACGTTCGTCAAGCGTCACCGCCTCGGCGTCGCCGTGGGCATGGCCGGCGTCGCCCTGCTGTCGGCGTTTGTGGCGACGATGGCGATGGAAAAACGGCGGACGGCGCGCGAGGCCGAGAAGGCGCAGGCCGTGGCCGACGTCCTCGGCGGCCTGTTCGCCGCGACCAACCCGATGGTCGCGAATGGCGACACGCTCACCGTCGTCGAGTTTCTCGAAGCCTCCGAAGGCCGGCTCCGCGCCGACCTCGCCGACCAGCCCGAGGTCCTCGCCGAGATCCTCGACGTCGTCGGCACGGCGTACCGCGACATGACCCAGTTCGCCCGGGCCGACTCGGCGCTCCGCGACGCCCTCGCGCTGCGCCGCCTCCTCGACCCCGACGGGCCCACGACGGCCGACGCGCTCGGCGAGCTGGCGACGCTCCAGTTCATGGCCGACCACCTCGACGACGCGCTGGCGACGGGCACCGAGCGGCTCCACCTCCTCCAGCGGCTCTACGGGCTGCGTGACCCACGCGTCGTCCCTGCCTACGAGCGGATCGCGGCGGTCCACCTCCAGGCCCACCGCCTCGCCGCGGCCCGCCAGTCGCTCGACGCCGCGCTCGCCATCACGCGGCCCCGCCAGGCCGTCGACCCCGAGGCGCACCTGAGCGTGATCGGGCTGGAGGGCTGGTACGTCGCCGAGGTCGGCGACAACGCGGCCAGTGTCCGCATCGCGCGCGAGGTGCTGGCGCTCCACCGGCGCACCGGCGCGCCCCTCGCCGACCTGGCCCTCGCCCGGCGCATCCTCGGCACCCAGTGCTACGCCATCGGCGACTTCGCGTGCGCCGAGGAGGCGCTGCAGGCGTCGCTCCGGGACTACGTCCGGGTGTTCGGCCGCGACAACCGTTACGTCGCGCTCACGCTCGGCCACCTCGCCGAGACCGCCGCCGCCGACGGCCGCCTCGCCCGCGCCGACAGCCTCTTCCCGGTGGCCCTGGCGATGAAGACGCGCTACTTCGGCGCCGACGCGGCCGAGGTCGGCTACACGCTCCTCCGCTACGGCCGCCACCTCCACGAGCGGGGGCGCACGGCCGAGGCGGTCCGGATGCTGGAGCGGGCCGCCGCCGTGTGGGCCGCCCGCCTGCCCGACGACCCGCAGCGGCTGACGACGCGCGCTGCCCTCGCCCTCGCCCGCGTCGACCTCGGCGACCGCACCGAGGCGGACAGCCTCGACGCCGTCTGGGCCGTCGTCGCGCCGCGCCCGCCCGGCGACGTGACGCGGGCCTCGGTGGCGCTGTCGCTGGCCGACCTCCGCCGCCGCCAGGGGCGCTCGGCCGAGGCCGAGGCGCTCCGCCGGGAAGTCGCCCCGACGCTGCGCACGACCGCGCTCCTCGGGATCCAGATCGTCGAGGCGGTCCGCCGTCATCTCGGGCCCGCCTTCGGGGCATCGAT
>CAYPVZ010000193.1:0-2623 GCA_964414235.1 uncultured Rhodothermales bacterium
CGGCGCGTCCGCTGGCGGCGCTCGCGGACGCCGGATGCTCCGCCCGAGGGCGCCATCTGCGCGGCCTACGGGACGCCGATCCACCGGACGGGCACCTACTACGTCCGCCCGGCCTACACCGACGGCACGCGCTGGCTCAGCCAGCAGGCGTACGACGAGATGATCCGGCGCGTGCGGCGTCGGCGCGCGTCTCGGCGATCCGGCGAACGGCCTCCGGGGCCTGGTCGCAGCCCTGGAGCGTGAGGTCGCGCGCGCAGAGCGCGGCCTGCACCGGGTCCGCCAGCTCCCGCGCCGCGACAGCGTGGCTGACGGCCTGCCAGTGGATCTCCGGGTAGTAGAGCGCGCCGACGGGTTCCGGACGTGCCGCCAGCAGCGGCGTCAGGTCGAGGCCGTCGATGCCGAGCGCCTCGCGCATGACCGCCACGCGGGCGCCGTCGACGCTCATGCCCGGCTGGCGGCGGTACTGGGCGACCTCGGAGGCCGTCGGCGCGTAGGCCAGGATCATCGGCGTGCCGCGCGCCGCCAGTTCGTCTCGGAGGGCGGTGAGAAACCGGAGCATCGGTGCCTCGGCCTCGGGAAACGACCACGGCACCGGGGCGCGCGTCGTGTCGGTGTCGGCGCTCGGGGGCGGGTTCTGGCCGATGTGGTCGACGGCGAACTGCCAGAGGAGACCGGAGAGGTGCGAATGAGCCCGCACGTAGCGGAAGAGCGGGTGGCTCATGATCGCCGTCCGCCGCGTCGAGTTGAGATCGGTGGGGCGGCGGGGGAGGATCGAGTCCGGCGTCACCTCGTAGTACGACTGCCACCAGACGTTGGCGAAGTCGTTGGGGTAGAACAGGAAAACGGCGACGTCGGGCCGCCACACGGCGCCGTGCGTCTGGAGCAGCCGGAGCGCGTGGACGGGCGAGCCGACGCCGGGCACCCCGGCGTCCGTGACGGTGACCGGCATCCCGCGCTGGCGGAGCACCTCGCCGAGCCGGGAGGCCACCGTTTCGTCGTCGTCGACGCCCATGCCATAGGCGAACGAGTCGCCGAGGATCATTACCTCGGGACCGGGGCCGGGCGAGGTCGTCCGGCGTCGGCCCTCTGCGTCGTGCGAGAAGGTGTGGCGGTAGATGCCGGGGATGGAGACGAAGCCGGACGCGTCGGGTTCGTTGGCAACCAGGAGGTCCGGGTCGTTCACCAACGCCAACACGCCGGTCGGCTGGGGGGCGGCGAGGCGGAGCAGGACCTCGGCCAGCAGGAGGCCGACGAGCGTCCCGCCTGCGACGAGCGCCAGCTTGCGCCGAAGGCCGGTCGCACTCACTGCCCGAGGCCGAACGGGAGCGTCAGCCGGGAGCCCCGCCGGAGCGGCACGTCCGCCTCGTAGACGAGGACGCCGTCTTCGTCGTAGGCGCGGACTTCCATGTCCGTCGGCCGCATCGAGACGGCCATGAAGCCGGGCGCGCGGAGGGCGAAGAGCGTGTTCGGGGTTTCGATCACCTCGCGCGTGAGCGAGCCGGCGCCCGAGACGAAGTAGTCGACCGGCGAGTCGGCGGGGCGGTGGTGCTGGAGGTTGTGGTCGTGCCCGGCGAAGTAGGCCTGGACGCCGTACCGCTCGAACAGCGGCACGAGCCGCTCCACGAGCCGCTGGTTGTCGGAGTACCGGACGGATCCGACGTAGATCGGGTGGTGCCCGACGACGATCTTCCAGGCGGCGTCGGACTCCGAAAGTGTCTTTTCGAGCCACGTCAGCTGCTCGTCCGGAGCCCAGGTGCCGGAGTCGCTGAACCGGCGGCGGTAGTCCTCGGGGTAGGCCAGCGGGTTCGTGTCGAGGAATACAAAGAGCGCGTCGGTCGAGTCGTCGACGGCCATCGTCTCGGCGTAGTACTGCGAGGGCAGGTACCACCGGTCGCTTTCCTCCGTGTAGGCGATCTGCGCCTGCACGTCGCCCATCCAGTCGTGGTTGCCGAGAACGACGTACCACCGGCTTCGCAGGACCGGCGCCGTGTAGATGGCCTCGAACGAGCGTTCCCACTTCACGTCGTCGGTGCTCGACACGCCCGACGTGTAGAAGTTGTCGCCGGTCGAGATGGTGAACCGGCTGTGGATACCGGTGCCCACGCGACTCATGCCGCGCGCGACCTCGGCCTGGTTGAAGAACCCGTTTCGCCCCCAGTCCCCGACGACGAGGAAGTTGAAGGCGGACGTATCGAAGGCGGCGACGGGCGGGGCGTCAGGGCCGAACGAGGGGACGCGCTGGCCGACCGGCTGAGGCGTCCCGCATCCGACCACGAACACCGCCAGCGCGGCGAGGACGAGGGCGAGCGGACGAGTCATGCCGCAGTGTACCCGCATCGCCCAAAAGGGTCCCGGCCTCAGCGCACCACCTCTACACTCGCGCCGACCGGCACCGCCAGCCGTGCGACGCGTCCGTCCCACGCCGCCTCGCCGGCCTCGCCACCGGCCTCGACGCGCGACGGCGCATCCCGAAGTCCGTGCACGACAAGGTCCCAGCCGGTCCACTCGGGCACATGCGCCCCGCTGGCGGTCGTCGTGAGGCGGACCGTGACGCCGTCGTCTTCGAGGTCGAGGCGGGCCAGCCCGGCGTCGCCGGACTGGTAGCCGTAGCCGTCACCGGCGT
>CAYPVZ010000193.1:2633-6333 GCA_964414235.1 uncultured Rhodothermales bacterium
CCGGGTGGGGAAGAGGTGGAGCTCCAGTCGGTCGGTGGGTTCCGACGTGCTCTGGCGGACCGGCGCGAGGGCGACGACGGAGCCGGCGCGGGCGTAGAGCGGAATCCGGTCGAGCGGCGTTTTCGTCCAGATCGTCGTGCGGTCCTCGAACGCCTCGCCCGTGAGGAGGTCGTACCAGCCGCCGGCGTTCTCGGGGAGATAGATCTCGCGCTCGGCCTGGCCCTCTTCGAGGACCGGGTGCGCCAGCAGCGCGTCGCCGACGTAGAAGCCGAGCGGGCTCGTCCGGCGAATCGTCTCGTCGTCGGGGTGGACGAGCGGGAGGGGGCGGAGGATCGGCGTGCCCTCTGTTGCGGCCTGCCAGAGCGCCGTGTAAAGCATCGGCAGGAGCCGGTAGCGCAGCTCGATGGCCTGGCGGCATACCCGCTCGACCTCGTCGCCGAAGAGCCACGGCTCCTGGCGCGGCGTGTCGATCGCCGAGTGGTTGCGGAAGAGCGGCGTCAGCGCACCGACCTGGGTCCACCGCGCGAGAAGCTCGCCCGTCGGCGTCCCGATAAAGCCGCCGACGTCGGTGCCGGTGAACGGCAGGCCAGAGACGCCGAGCGAGAGGACCTGCTGGACCGCCAGCTTGAGGTGGTCCCAGGTGGCGTTGTTGTCGCCCGTCCAGGCCGTCCCGAAGCGCTGGCTCCCGGCGTAGGCGGCGCGCGTAATCGTGAACGGTCGGCGCTCGGGCGCGATCTGGCGGAGGCCCTCGAACGTCGCCCGCTGCATCTGCATGCCGTAGACATTGTGCGCCTCGGCGTGCGTCCCGCCCACGCCCTCGAAGGCGTGGACCGCGTCGTCGGGCAGCGTCGTGCCCTCGGCCTCGGCCTCCATCGAGCCCTCGACATGGGCCACTGAAAAGAGCGCCGGCTCGTTCATGTCGTTCCAGAACCCATCGACGCCCGCCTCGGTGAGGCCGCGGTGGAGGCCTCCCCACCACTGGCGGACGTCGTCGCGGGTAAAGTCCGGGAAGGCGCAGAGGCCGGGCCAGACCTCGCCGCGCGCTTCAGCGCCGTCCGGGTAGCGGACGTAGGCGTCGAGTGCTCGGCCCTGCTGGTAGACGGCGTACGCCGGGTCGTCCGCCTTCACGCCCGGGTCGACGATCACGATGGACTTGAAGCCGTCGGCTTCCAGGTCCGCCAGCAGGCCGGGCGGGTCGGGGAAGCGGTCGGTGTCCCAGGTGAAGACCCGGTACCCGTCCATGTAGTGGATGTCGAAGTAGAGCGCGTCGCACGGGATGGCGCGCGCGCGAAACTGGCGGGCGACGTCGCGGATCTCGCCCTCGTTCAGGTACGAGTACCGGCACTGGTGGTAGCCGAGCGCCCAGCGCGGCAGCATCGGCGTCTTGCCGGTCAGCTTCGAGAAGGCGCGCACGACGCCGAGCGGCGTCGGGGCCCAGAGGAGGTAGAGGTCGAGCTCGCCGCCGTCGGCCGCGTACGCCAGCCGGTCGCCGTCGGCCGCGCCGAGGTCGAAGCGGCTCCGGAAGCTGTTGTCGTAGAACAGCCCGACGCTGGCCGCGTCGTTCTGCTTCAGGAGGAACGGGACCGACTTGTAGAGCGGGTCGGTGCCACGCGCGAAGCGGAAGGCGTCCGTGTTCCAATTTTCGATGGCGTGCCCGCGCCGGTCCAGCGCGAACGTCTTGTCTCCCAACCCGAAGAGCCGGTCTTCGGGAGCCAGAGTAACGGCGTGGGCGACGCCCTCGGCCGCCAGTGCCTCGCCCTCGGCGATGACGGTGCCGTCGGGCTGGCGGAGCGTGAAGGCGCCTGTCGTGGCGTCGACCGCCAGCGCGAGCGACGCCGTCGTCAGGGTGAACGTCTGGCGGTCGCCCTCGACGGTCCATTCGCGCGGGCCGTCCCAGCGCGCGGCCGGGTCGAGCGCGTAGCTGGGACGCGTGCGGAGGGGCTGTCCGGGGTGTTCGAGGCGGAGCCGGAAAACGGCGTCCGAGAGCGCGTGGACGTGGAGCGTGCCGGCGGCGGTAGCGACGGCATAGCGGCCGGGCGCGAGGCCCGTCGCGGTGCGGGGGGACGACATGAGAAACCGGGAGATCTAGCGGACGGCGACCGATTCGACGTCCGTCCGCGTGCGGACCACCAGCCACGGGCCATCGACGGCAGCGGCCGTTTCGGCGTCGTCGAGGGAACCGATGGTCTCCACCTCGGCGCCGTCGACGACGACCTGACGAGCATCGCCGAGCGCGGAGAGCGGGAAGCGCCAGTCGAGCTGGTGGTAGCCCTGAAGTCCACGCGCGCCTTCGCGGCGGAGGGTGGCCGCCGCACCGTCGAGGTCGACGTGGAGTCGGAACCAGTCGCCATCTTGGAAGGCGTAGGAGAGGCCGTCGTCGAAGTAGAACGACGACGTGCCCTGACCCGGGAACGTCCAGAGCGTCAGCGTGCCGGGCTCGCCGTCCTCGGTGTGGAGACGAACCGGGTCGAGCGCAGCGACGCGGCCGGCGCGGCCGAACAGCGGCAGCCGGTCGAGCGGCGCGTCGACGGTCCGGCGCTCGCCGCCCGCGATGGCCTCGCCCGTCCAGACGTCCGTCCAGCCGCCGTCGACGTTCGGGAAGTAGACGTCGCGCTGGCGGGCGCCGTCGGCGACGACGGGTGCGGCCATGAGCGCGGGCCCGAGGTACATCTGGTCGTCGCAGCCACGGTGCGTCCGGGCGTCGTCCGGGTGTTCGAGGGCGAGCGCCTTCATCGGGGGCTCGGCCGTCCGCGTGCACGCCTCGAAGGCCGAGTAGATCGTGGGCATCAGGCGGTAGCGGAGCTGGAGGGCCGTCCGGCAGATGGCCTCGACCTCCTCGCCGAAGCTCCAGGGCTCCTGCTGCTCGCTCTCCTCGTGCGAGTAGTGCGTCCGCATGAACGGGTAGAGCACGCCGGCCTGCATCCAGCGCGCGTAGAGCTCGGGCGACGGCTGGCCCGCGAACCCGCCGATATCGGGGCCGCAGAACGCCAGGCCGGAGAGCGAGAGGCTCTGGCAGATGCGGAGCGAGAGCAGGAGGTGCTCCCACGACGAGACGTTGTCGCCGGTCCAGGCGGCGGCGTAGCGCTGGCTGCCGGCGAAGCAGGCGCGCGTGAGGAGGAACGGCCGCTCGTCGGGGCGGACCGTCTTGAGGCCCTCGAACGTGGCGCGGGCCATGAGCAGGCCGTAGACGTTGTGCGCCTCGGTGTGGTCGGCGGGCCCATCGCCGCGGTCGGCGAAGTCGAACTGAACCTCGTCCGGGAAGTCGCGGCCGCCAAGGATGGCGGGCTCGTTCATGTCGTTCCAGAAGCCCGTGACGCCCGCGTCGAGGTAGCGCTTGTGGGTCGTGCCCCACCACTGGCGGGCCTCCGGGTTCGAGAAGTCCGGCCAGTGGACGTTGCCGGGCCAGACGGTGTCGGTAAAGTCGGTCCCGTCCGGATTCTGGCAGAACAGGCGGCGGCTCTTGCCCTCTTGGTAGGCGAAGTAGTCGGGGTCCACCTTCACGCCCGGGTCCACGATCACGACCGTCCGGACGCCGAGGGCACGGAGGTCCTCGTTCATCTGGACCGGATCGGGGAAGGCGTCGGGCTGCCACGTGAAGACGCGGAAGCCGTCCATGTGCCCGATGTCGAGGTGGATGCACTCGAGGGGCAGGTCGCGGCGGCGGAACTCGTGGGCGATCCAGCGCGCGTAGCCGTCGTCG
>CAYPVZ010000194.1:0-6326 GCA_964414235.1 uncultured Rhodothermales bacterium
GCGCTGCTCCTGGACGCGAAGCAGCGCTGCCTCGGCCTCCTCCTTGCCCTGAACCTTCTCGACCACGACGTCGCCGAGCCTGATCTCATACCAGCCACCGCCGAGCGCCTCTATCGCCAGTTCGTTCTGCGACGCGCGCTCTTTCTTGAGTCGCTCGACATGCGCCGTCAGCCGCTCGACGCTGGCGGTGAGCTCCGCCAGTTCCTGGCGCGTCGGGACGCCGAGGCGCTGCATGACGCGGGTGACGGCATCACCGAGCCGGTCCTCGGTGTCGTCGGCCACCTTGCCGGCGGCGTACTGAGCGTCCTGGACCCGGCCTTTGACGGCGTCCGTCGCCTTCTCGGCTCCCTCGCCGATCTGCTTCCGGACCGCGAGGATCCGCTCCATCCCGAGACCGGGCAGCTCGATCTTCTCGCCCTTCTTGATGAGCTTCTTGAAGACCTTGCCTCCCTCCTCCTCGGCGACGACCAGCGCGCCGAGGCCGGCGAGGAACACCTTCTGCACGGCGTCCTTGACGTCGCCGGCGGTTTCAGTGAGGTCCTTCTGGACGGCCTCGACGGTGCTCCTGGCCGAGGCCAGCGCGTCATCGGCGGTCTTCTTCATCTCCTTCTGGAGGTCGTTGGTGGTCGTCGCCATGGGAATCGGGGGAAAGAGTCCAGCGCGGGCCGGACGGGTTAGTCGGTTGAATCGGTGGGTTCCATCTCGGAGAGCGTCCGTTCCAGCCCTTCCAGCCGCGCACGGAGCCGGTCGACTTCGCCGCGCACCTCATCCAGGTGTCCGGGGCGGATGGCGTCGACGGTCCGACGCGCGAGGTCGTCGGCGCTCTTGCGCGCCTGGCTGAGGCCCGCCTCGACGACCTCCTCGCTCGCTTTGAGCGCGCGCTCACCCACGCGGAGCAGGTCGTGGAGAAACCCCTTCGACAGGAGCCCCTTGCCGTTGCGCCCCTCGTCCGAGATGATCTGGGTGAGGATCACCGCCGTGACGTCCTGGCCGCTTTTGTTATCGACGACGTGGACCTCTTCACCGCTCCGCACGAAGCCGGCTACCTCGTCGAGGCTGACGTAGCGGCTCTCCGAGGTGTCGTAGAGCTTGCGGCTCCCGTAGCGCTTGATGAGTCGGGGCATGGAGAGGGCGGTGATCGCCCCTCTTGACGCACTGCGGCAAAACATGTTTCCGCAGCGCGGCATCAGCCCCGACCACCCCTCTCCTACAGCACGGTCAGAACAACCCGCGCGTCACCTCGAAATACAGGGCGACGACGGGCACGGCCACGACCGTCGCATCGATCCGGTCGAGCAATCCGCCGTGCCCCGGGAGCCACGAGGCGGAGTCCTTGACATCGACGGACCGCTTGAAGAGGCTCTCGGTGAGGTCGCCGAGCGGGCTGAGCACGCCGCTGGCGACGGCGATGACCGTGACGTCGACCCAGGTCAGCACGTCTCCCAGCACGGTCGCCTTGAAGACGGCCGCCAGAAGGAACGCGCCGAGAGCGCCGCCCGCAGCGCCCTCCCATGTCTTCTTGGGCGAGACGCGCGCGAAGAGCGGCGTTTTCCCGAACATCCGCCCGGCGGCGTAGGCGAACGTATCGGAGGCCCAGACCGAGAAGAGCACCGCAAGCGAGAGCCAGAACGCCTCGGTGCCGACGAGCCAGGGCACGTCGGCGGTGCGGAGGAGAACGAGGCTGGAGGCGAGACCCGACGGGTACAGGACACCGAACGTGGTGCCCGCCGCGTCCAGCAGCGGAGTCTCGCGGCGCAGGTAGAGCACGGCCGGCAGCAGCGCCAGCAGCGCCGCCGCCAGCGCGAGGCCGGCGCCCGGGACGAGCGGCCACAACACGGCCGCCGCGCCTGCCGCCAGCCCGAGGCCGACGAGCGGGCGCGTACCAGCCGCCCTCAACAATCCGTAGAGTTCGAACTGGGCGCCGAGCGCCGCACCCGTGATCAGCGCCGCGAACCACCAGCCGCCGGCCCACAGCGCGGCGACCACCAGCGTCACACCGACGAGCCCGGTCAGAACCCGCTGCGCCAGATTCGACACCTACGCCTCGTCGTCGAAGTCGTCGTCCTCCTCATCGGGAACGTCGAGGCTGATCTCTTCGATGCCGGAGTCGAGGCGAGCCTCCGAGATGGGGTCGTGCGCGTCGGGTGCCATGACGTCGGCGGACATCGAGGCTTCCTCCAGTTCCTCGTCCGTGATGGGCGCGCGGTCCAGAATCTCGCGCGCACGCGCCTCGTCGCTCGGCGGGACCATGACGTGGGCCGTCGCGAGGTCACCGACGTTGAGGTTGAACGAGTGGTCGCGCTGCGTCAGGACGACCGCCGCGACCTCCTCTTCGTCGAGGCGGTCGCGGACGAGGTCGGCCTCGAAGTCGGTGGAGCACTCGTAGACCGAGATCCAGCCTTCGTAGGTGCGGCCCTGGCGGGAGTCGCTGGAGTCGTCGTGCGGGGTGCTGGAGGGCTCTTTCATGAGGGGTCGGTCAGACGGGCTGAAGAAGGAAGAAGGGCAACCGGCTGGGCATCCTCTCGCGTGCCGGCGACGGACCGCCGGTACCAGACGAGAGCCGCGGCGAGAGCGGCAGCGCCGATGAGACCGGCGACGCCAAAATACCACGGCACCGCCGCGTCCTCATACAGCGTCGGGTCGAAGTCGGGCGTCGCTCGGGCCGTCGACGTGAGCATCACCGCCAGCCCGTTGTTGAGGAGGTGGACGAACGCGCCGGTCCACACGCTCCCCGTCGCCCAGACGACGAATCCGAGGTAGACGCCGAGCAGCGAGAGCGGGAGCAGCGTGCTGAACCGGAGATGGTAGGCCCCGAACACGATGCCGACGACGAGCAGGCTGGCGAGCGTCCCCCACCGCCGCTCGACCTGGCGCTGGAGGTACCCGCGGAAGAACAGCTCCTCACAGATCGCCGGCGTGACGGCGAAGGCGAGCAGGAGCACGGGCGTGCTGAGCGTGTTGCCCAGCAGCAGCCCTTCGATCATGTCGTCCTGCATCTGCTCCAGTGTCCGGAGGGTCTCGGGAAGCTCGATGCCCGCGTTGAGTTGCTGGGCCCACATCACGGCCGGGTAGAGCGCGGCCCACCCCAGCCCGGCAGCCACGAGACCGACGAGCGGCGCCTGCCGAGCCCGGAGGAAGTCGCGCCACGCAGGTGTGTGGAGCCGGGCCACGGCGACCGCCAGGAGCGCGAACCCGATGAACTGGCCGACCGAGTTGGCCGTCACCATCATCCCCCCGTCCGCCTGGAAGCCGCTGGAGAGCTCAACCATGGTCGGCATCCGGCCCGTCTGAATGACCAGGTACAGGAGGCCGACGAGCGGCGCCACGACCACTTGGAACAGGCCGAACCCGACAACGAGCATCAGCAGCGCGGCCCAGATCGGGTGAAACGCGTTGCGTTCGAGCCAGCCCGTGAGCGGCATCTCGCGCGCCCACGGCCACGCGTCCACGAGCGCGGCGGGCTCGTCCCTCAATTCGAAGGAGAGGTCTCCAGGCCGAACTGGCGGCGCTGGTTGAACGGCTGGAGTCGGCGCGGGATCGGTCACAAGGTCGGAGCGGGACCGGGCCTCAACGAGCCCCACCCGCACCGGGATTCACGAGCGGCGCCGACGCCGCACATCGCCACCTTAGGCCGCCACGGGCTCCGCCAGCCGGTCGACGAGGCCGCCCCAGTCGCCGTCGAACACGACGACCTCGACGCCGCCGAGGGCGCGGCTGAGATCCTCGGGCGTCATCTGGCCAGGGCGGTTGTCGAGGAAGAGCCCCTCGAAGTTGACGCAGTCCGGCGGGAGGACGACGAGGTCGCCGAGGTCGCCGGCCTCCGCGCGCGCCGCCAGCTCGGCGCGGAAGCTCTTGAAGTTGAGCAGGCCGCTGACCGTCACGGGCTCGCCGAAGAGCAGGTTCCGGCAGGTCACGACGTCGGCCTCCAGGCCCGCCACCGTTTCCAGAACCGGGACGACCCGCCCCTGCAATAACGGAGCCGTGAGCGCTCCGCTCACCAGCGTCACCCGCCTCGGCTCCGGCAGCGCCTCCGGGAAGTCCTCGGACTGGAACGCCAGCTCGTCCAGGAAATCGCGGCTCATGCCGACGCCGTTCTCCATCAGCGGGTAGCCGTCGTAGGCCTCCTCGTCCGGGAAGTCGAGGCCGGCGAGGAGGTAGACCTCGTCTGAGAGGTAGACGAAGCCGCGGCCGATGCGCGCGCGGAAGTAATGCTGCCAGCGCTCAACGAGCCGCGCCAGCTGGCGGGCCTCCTCGGGCGACACCGGGCGGAGGTCGGACAGCTCGCGCCGGTGCGCCGTGAGCCCGACGGGCACGATGCTGACCGAGTAGAGCTGCTCGTGGAGCCGGTACAGGTCGAGGATCGTCTGGACGAGCCGGCCGGCGTCGTTGAAGCCCGGCACGAGGACGATCTGCGCGTGGAGCTCGATGCCGTGGTCGGCGAGGTAGCGGAGCTTCTCGGCCTGCCGGTCGCGCGTCCGGTGGCCCATCATCGTGGCGCGGACCTCGTCGTCGGTGCAGTGGACCGAGACGTAGAGCGGGCTCAGGCGCTGCTCGACGATCCGCTCCAGGTCGCGGTCGCGGAGGTTCGTGACCGTGATGTAGTTGCCGTAGAGAAACGACATCCGGAAGTCGCCGTCGCGGAAGTACAGCGTGTCGCGGAGCCCCACCGGGTTCTGGTCGACGAAGCAGAAGACGCAGTCGTCGCCGCAGGTCTTGATGCGGAACTCCTCGAGGTCGATGCCCAGCCCGGCGTCCGGCTCCTTCTCGACGGTCTCCTCGACGAGCGCGCCGCCCTTTCGCACGCGCAGCGTGAGCGTCTCTTCAGCCGTTTTGAACCGGAAGTCGAGCTCGTCCTCGACCGGCTCGCCGTTGACGGCAAGGATCTGGTCGCCGGGCGCCCAGCCGAGGGAGTCGGCGAGCGATCCGGGGTCGACGGCGGCGATGCGAACGGACACGGGAAATAGAAACAGCGGGCGGCCATCTGCAAGAACGGGATTCGACGAGAACGCCCGATCTGCCCGACGTGAAGGGTTCGGGGGTTTTGCGACCGGCACCGCACGGGCGAATCCTGAGATGCCGACGTGGTACCGCTTCCACCTCGTCAGGAGGGCACCCGCCCGTGCCTTACGGAGTTCGTCCCCCTCGCTCCTTCCTATGATTCGATGCAGGCCACGATCCTTTCGACGTACCCGCCGCGCGCCTGCGGCCTCGCCACCTTCGCCCAGAACCTCCGCACAGGGCTGGCGAGCGCCGGCATCGCCTCCGATGTCGTCGCTAGCGTCCGCGAGGAAGGACTGCCGGGGCGCCTCCCGGAGGTCCGCCGCGAGCTGATCCAGGACGACCAGGCCGCCTACAGCGCGGCCGCGCGCGCCCTCGACGCGGATGTCGTCTCCATCCAGCACGAGTTCGGGATCTTCGGCGGCTCCGAAGGCCTCCACGTCTTAGACTTCATGGAGGCCTCGGAGGCACCCGTCGTGACGACACTCCATACGGTCCTCCCGACCCCACCCGAGCATTACCGCCGCGCGACCGAGGCCGTCGCCCGCCAGTCGGACCGGCTGGTGGTGATGACCGAGACGGCTCGCCGGCTGCTTCGCGAGGTCTACGGCGTCCCCGAGGCCAAGATCGCCGTTATCCCCCACGGGACGCCGGTGCTCGGCACGCCCGCGCCCGTCCTCCGCGCGCGCCTCGGCCTGGAAGGCCGGACGGTGCTGCTCACCTTCGGCCTGCTCGGCCCGTCGAAGGGCATCGAGTTCGCCCTGGAGTCGCTCAAGCCGGTCGTCGAGGCGCAGCCGGACGTGCTCTACGTCATCCTTGGCGCGACGCACCCGGAGATCGTCCAGCACGAGGGGGAGCGATACCGTGAGGGTCTAATCGAAGAGATCGAGGCGCTCGGCCTGAGCGACCACGTCCGGTTCGTGAACCAGTACGTCACGGGCGAGGAGCTCGGCGCTTGGCTCCAGGCCGCCGACGTTTACGTCTCGCCCTATCCGGGCATGGACCAGATCTGCTCGGGGACGCTCGCCTATGCGCTGGCCGCTGGCCTCCCGGTCGTCTCGACTCCCTACCTCCACGCCGCCGAGGTGCTGGCGGACGGCGCCGGCGCGCTCGTTCCCTTTGGCGACGTCGAGGCCTTCGGCGAGGCGCTCGCGCGCTTCGCCAGCGACGAGACGGCTCGAGCCGAGGCCGCCGCCCGCGCCCGTGAGATCGGCACGCCGACGGCATGGCCCGAAACGGGCGCCGCTTACCGGGCCGTCTTCGAAGAAGTGATCGCCGAGGCCGCCAGCCGACGCCGGCTCCGCGTCCACCCCGGTGCTCTGCTGGCC
>CAYPVZ010000195.1:0-6290 GCA_964414235.1 uncultured Rhodothermales bacterium
GAACACGTCGGCGTGGCGGATGCGCGGGCCGACCTCGTCCAGGTCCACCGCCTCCACGTCGTCGGCGAACGTCACGGCGTGCTCGGTGCCGGTCCAGATCCTCAGCACGCCGTCGAGGCCGGACGGGCCGAAGTCGCGCGGCGGCGGGACGTGCAGCGTTACCGCCCCGCTGGCGGCGCGGCCGTCGACCTCGGCGCGGTAGGGCCCGCCGTCGGTCTCGAAGGACAGCGACACGACCCCGTCCGCCTCGGTGCCGAGGCCCGCGCGGGCGGCGAACCGGGCGAGGCAGCGCGCCCCGTTGCCGCACATGGTCGCGAGCGAGCCGTCGGCGTTGCGGTAGCGCATGCGGAAGTCGGCCCCCGCGACCTCGTCCAGCGCCAGCAGGCCGTCGGCGCCGACGCCGGTCCGGCGGGGGCAGAACGTGCGCGCGAGCGCTTCGAGCTCCGCGTCGGAGAACCGGAGGAACCGGTTGTCCAGCACGAGGAAGTCGTTGCCGGCCCCGTTCATCTTGGTGAACGGGACCACGAGGGCGGGTCTGGCGAGTCCGTCGGTCATGCCCGCCGTACGCCGGGCGGCCTCCGCCGATCCCTCTGCGCCTCACCCGAACCCCGCCCGCGGACGGACGTTGCCGGAGCCTTGACGCACCGCTGGCAGCCCCCTCCGCTAGCTTTCCACTCCCCCCGCCCCCCGACCGCTTGGCCGAGCTTCCCGAGAGTGTCGACCGGACCGTCACCGTCAGCGGCGCCGAGCCGCTGCTCCTCTTCGGGTTCAACGACGTCTACCTCCGCAAGATCGAATCCGCCTTCGCCGACACCCGCGTCGTCGCGCGCGGCGACCAGCTCAAGCTGCGCGGCCCCGAGGACCAGGTCGACCGCATCGAGCGCGTGCTCGGCGAGCTGGTCGTCATCCTCAACCGCAACGGCAACCTCACCGAGAACGACGTCGACACCATCCTCGACCTGGCGCGCGTCGGGACCGGGATGCAGCGCGTCGGCGGCCAGGACGCGATCCTCTTCACGCCGGCCGGCGGCACCGTCACCGCCAAGACGCCGGGCCAGACCCGGCTCGTCGAGGCCGCCCGCCAGTCGGACATCGTGTTCGCCGTTGGTCCCGCCGGCACCGGCAAGACCTACACCGCCGTCGCGCTGGCGGTCTCCGCGCTCAAGAGCCGGCAGGTCAAGAAGATCGTCCTCGCCCGCCCGGCCGTCGAGGCCGGCGAGAGCCTCGGCTTCCTGCCCGGCGGCTTCAAGGACAAGGTCGACCCCTACCTCCGCCCGCTCTACGACGCCCTCGAGGACATGATCGAGCGGGACAAGCTCCAGAGCTACCTCGAGCGCAACATCGTCGAGATCGTCCCCCTGGCCTATATGCGCGGGCGAACGCTCAACACGGCCTTCGTCATCCTCGACGAGGCCCAGAACGCCACCGGCGGCCAGATGAAGATGTTCCTGACGCGCCTCGGCGCCGGCAGCCGCGCCATCGTCACCGGCGACGCGACCCAGACCGACCTGCCGAGCCGCGCGCAGTCCGGCCTCGTCCAGGCCCGCGAGATCCTCGAAGGCGTCGACGGCATCTCGTTCATCGACTTCTCGCGCGAGGACGTCGTCCGCCACAAGCTGGTCAAGGACATCATCGCCGCCTACGAGCGGGCCGGCGAGGAGTAGCCCGTGACCTACGGCGACCTCGACCTCACCGCGCTCCCCGAGGGCCGCTTCACCGTCGGCACGGACAAGCGCTTCGTGCCCCACGCCGAGGGCGACCCGGCGCGGCAGGGGACCCTGTTCATCTCGGTCACCCCGTTCCTCGTCCGCACCCCCGAGGCGACGCTCCTCATCGACACCGGGCTCGGAAGCTGGGCCGAGGGCCGCGGCACCGAGTTCCTGCTCGACGGGCTGGCGGCGCACGGCGTCGCGCCCGAGGCCGTCGACCGCGTCATCCTCTCGCACCTCCACTTCGACCACTCGGGCGGCGCCATCTCGCCCGTCGGCGCCGACTGGCGGCCCACCTTCCCCCGCGCCGACTACGTCGCCCAGCGCGCCGAGCTGACCGCCGAGGGCTACCACGGCGAGTCCGAGCGCGCCCGCGAGCTCGTGGCCGAGACCCTCGACCGCGAGGGCCAGCTCGTCCTCGCCGACGGCGACACCGACCTCGGCCGCATCGGGCTGGAGGTGACGGGCGGGCACACGGGCGCCCACCAGATCGTCCGCCTCCACTCGGGCGACCTCCAGGCCGTCTTCGGCGGCGACGTGCTCGGCACGCCCGGCGCCGTCACGCGCCGCTACCAGGCCAAGTACGACGTCGACGGCAAGCACGCCCAGGAGTGGCGCGACCGGCTCGTCGCCGAGGCCGCCGAGCACGGCCACCTCCTCCTCTTCTACCACTCGACGTCGCGACCCGCCGCCTTCGTCGCCGAGGGCGCGCGGGGCCTCCGCGAGGTCGAGCCCGTCGAGCTGTAGCTCAGGCGGCGTCGATCCGCCCGAGGACGACCGCCAGCTCGGACAGCATCATGGCCGTCGCGCCCCACACCTCGTGCCCGCCGAGGTCGAAGTACGGCACGTCGAAGCGGCCGAGCGGAGCCTCGCGCATCGCCCGCTGGCGGCGGCCGGGGTCCAGCAGATGGGCGACCGGCACCTCCAGGATCGCGGCCACCTCGGCCTCCTGCGTCACGAACGGCGGCCGCTCGTCGATGGCCGCCACGATCGGCCACACCGAGAACCGCGACGGGGGGATGTAGAGCGGCGTCAGCCGTCCCAGCACGGCGACCGCCTCCGGCGCCACGCCGACCTCCTCGAACGCCTCGCGCCGCGCGGCCTCCTCCGGCGTCTCGCCCGCCTCCAGGCTCCCGCCCGGCAGCGACACCTGGCCCGCGTGCTCGCGCAGCCCGGCGTGCCGCACCGTCAGCACGAACCGCGCCTCGCCCGCCTCATCGGGGTAGAGCAGCACGAGCGTGGCCGCCGGGCGTCCCTCGTTGCGCTCGACGGACAGCGTCTCGACCGTCGCCCGCGCCGGGAACGGCGCCATCGTCGCGTGCGCGTCGTGGCCGGGCAGCGACTGGCGGAGCGCCTCCGCCAGCGCGGCGACGAGGAGGGGAAAAGCGAGCATGAGCGAGGGACAGAGCATCGGATACGCGGGACGAGCGGCGCGGTCCCGACGACACCAGTCCCGTTAGCACTAGCGCACAGGTCCCAGTTGAATTGAGCACCCATGCTCACGCCTCCTCCTCACCCCTCTCCTACAATCAGCCCTCCTCCCTCCCCCCACCTTCATGAGACTCCTCTCCACCTCTCTGGTTGCCGTACTGGCGATCACCACACTCGGAGCGTGCGACTCCAATGCACCGGAGTCATCGGCTGATGTGCCCGCAGCCAACCTCATCACCTGCTCGGCGCCGTCCTCCCTCTCAACGACCACCATTGGTGGATACATCTACATCACCGGCCTGAGCTCTACCGGAGGCACCGTCGAAGAAACCCCCTACCAACAGAACTCCTGGTACAAAACCGGAGTGGCAGGGACCAGCGACACCATGGTCAAAACAGACTACCCCCCGTACACCGGGGCTTACGGGGCACCGGTGAAGACCTCGTTCCGCGCGCGAAACATTTGCTATGACGGATCCAGCAAAACGTTCGTCTTCTCTGCCCTGTCGAGCGTCATCACCATCGTTTCAGACCCTCTCTGATCCGAGCCGCGTTTATCACGACGGCCCGCCTCGACCGACACGGAGGCGGGCCGTCGATCCAGGGCGAACGGGGGATAGAGCTACAGCCCCTCCGCCGCCTCGCCCCGCGCGATCATCGTGTAGCCGGACTGCACGCGCGGCGTCAGCAGCAGCTCCTGCACGTTGACGTGCGCCGGCGCGTGGACGCAGTACACGATCGCGTCCGCCACGTCCTCCGCCGTCAGCGCGTGCGTGTCCGCGTAGACGGCGTCGGCGCGGTCCGCGTCGCCGTCGAAGCGGACGAGCGAGAACTCGGTCTCGACGATCCCCGGCGAGACCGTCGAGACGCGGACCGGCGTGCCGTGGAGGTCCACCTTCAGCCCCTCGCCCAGCGCGCGCACGGCGTGCTTGGAGGCGCAGTAGACCACGCCCCCCGGGTACACCGTGTGGCTGGCCGTCGAGCCGATCAGCACCACGTGCCCGCGCCCCCGCGCCAGCATCCCCGGCACGACGGCCCGCACCCCGTTCACGACACCCTTGATGTTCGTGTCGACCATCGCGTCGACGTCGGCCACGGTGTTCTCCCAGACCGGCACCAGCGCCTTCGCCAGCCCCGCGTTCAGGATCGCCACGTCGATGGCCCGCCACGCCTCCGGGAGGCCGTCGATCACGGCGAGGGTGGCCGCCGGGTCCGTCACGTCCAGCTCGACGACCAGCGTCTCGGTACCGGCCAGCTCGTCCGCCAGCTGGCGGAGCCGGTCCACCGAGCGGGCGGCCAGGATGAGGCGGTCGCCACGGGCGGCGAGCGCCCGCGCCGTCGCGGCGCCGATGCCCGACGAGGCGCCGGTGAGGAAAACGGTCAGCGGGTCAGGCATGGGAGCGTGCCAGGCAGGGGGACGAGAGGCTCTCCGGTCCGAACCCGCCCCCGCGCGCAGCGATCCCGCCCCCCCGCCCCCCCCCGCCGCGCCGGACGAGGAGCCGCGCCCCCATGGCACCGAGACGTCATCTCATGGCACCGAGACCTCGCCACAGGCCACCGAGATGCCGTCCCAGGCCACCGAGATGCCGTCCCAGGCCACCGAGACGCCATTACAGGCCACCGAGATGCCATCCCAGGTCACCGAGATGCCATCACAGGCCACCGAGATGCCGTCCCAGGCCACCGAGACCTCTCCACAGGCCGCCGAGACGCCGTCACAGGGCGCCGAGACCTCGTCACAGAGCGCCGAGCGCCCCGCCCGGCGGGCGGAGCGCGTCACCGGCCGTGGACGCGGCGCCCGCCTCTAGCCGCGGTACTCGTAAAACCCCTGGCCCGACTTCCGCCCCAGGCGCCCGGCGGCGACCATCTTCCGCAGCAGCGGGCACGGCCGGTACTTGTCCTCGCCCAGCTCCCGGTGCAGCACCTCCAGGATCGAGAGGCACACGTCCAGCCCGATGAAGTCCGCCAGCGTCAGCGGGCCCATCGGGTGCGCCATGCCCAGCGTCATCACCTGGTCCACCGCCTCCGGCGTCGCCACGCCCTCGTGGACGCAGAAGACCGCCTCGTTGATCATCGGCATCAGCACCCGGTTCGAGACGAACCCCGCCGCGTCGTTCACCTCGACCGGCACCTTGCCCAGCTCCTCGCTCAGCTGGCGCACCGTCTCGTAGGTCGCGTCCGACGTCGCCAGCCCGCGCACCACCTCCACCAGCCGCATCACCGGGACCGGGTTGAAGAAGTGCATCCCGATCACCTGCGCCGGCCGCGACGTGGCCGCCGCGATCTGCGTGATCGAGATCGACGACGTGTTCGAGGCGAGGATGGCCCCGGCCGGCGCGCTCTCGTCCATCTGCTCGAAGATCTTGGCCTTCAGCGCCGCGTCCTCCGTCGCCGCCTCCACCACCAGGTCCGCGCTGGCGACGCCCTTCACGAGGTCCGTCGCCGTCGCGATCCGCTCCAGCGTCGCCGCCTGCTCCTCCGCCGAGATCTTCTCCTTGGCGACCTGCCGGCCGAGGTTCGTGTCGATGGTGGCCCGCGCCGCGTCCAGCCGCCCCTGGTCGAGGTCGACGAGCGTGACGGCGTGGCCGGACTGGGCGAACACGTGGGCGATGCCGTTGCCCATGGTGCCGGCGCCGATGACGGTGACGTTCATAAAGTCGAGAGGTTAGAGCTCAGAAGGCCCGACGGGCGCGCCGTCGTGGCCGATGGGAAGGGCGCGGGCGCCCCGGTAGACGAGCGCCAGCCGGTTGCGGAACGCCTGCGTGCGCTGGTAGACCGGCGCGATGGCGAGCCGGCCCTCGGGGTCGACGTAGCCCCCCCCCTGGGCCACCTCGGTCGCCGAGGCGAACGCCCCCGGCGGGCGCGTCGTGAGGGTCGCCAGCGGCGACGAGCAGCCGGCGACGACGAGCGCCGCCAGCAGGATGAGGAGCGGTCGGGACATGATCGGCGGGCGCAGCCCGGCAACGAGGCGCCGAACCTACGCCCGTTCCACGATGAGGGCCGTGGCCTCCCCGCCGCCGATGCAGATGGCCGCCAGGCCGCGCGTCGCGCCGCGCGCCACCATGGCGTGGAGCAGCGTGTTCAGGATGCGCGCGCCGCTGGCGCCGATCGGGTGCCCCACGGCCACCGAGCCGCCGCGCACGTTGAGCT
>CAYPVZ010000196.1:0-6266 GCA_964414235.1 uncultured Rhodothermales bacterium
GTACCCGATGTTGACCAGGTCGCCCTCGATCTGCTGCGCGAACGCCTGCGACTGGCGCCGCGAGGCCTCGTAGATCTGGACCCCGTTTTCCGTGCTGCCGACGCGCACGCTCATGCTCAGCAGGATGAGGATGACGACGGCGCCGACGAGCGTGGCCGCGAGGTGGTCGGTCAAGACGTGCATTCCTAGCGGAGGCTGACGATGCGGCTCAGCGTGATCGGCGTCGCCAGCTTCGCGTTGTCGACGGTGACCGTCACCTCCTTGTGGAACGTCGGCGTGGCCGAGGGCTGGGCCGCGTCGTCGACGTAGCGGACGGTGGCGTCGACCAGGAACGTGAGCCCGTTCGTGGCCGACTGGTAGGCGTAGGTCGCCATGTGATTGAAGTCGTCGACGTCGTCGGCCACGTCGTAGCGGAGGCCACGGGGGAACTGGGCAGCGGGCGTCAGGTCGAGCACGCTCTCGACGGCTCCGTTCACTGCCTTCTCGTCGAACGGCTGCTCGGCGATGTGAGCCAGCACGTTGACGGCGGCCTGCCCGGCCAGCGTCTCGATCTCGTTCTGCACCTTGCCCTGCTCGAAGCGGACGTTGCCCTCCTGCGTGGACAGCGCCAGCAGGAGCGTAATGGCGAGGCCACCGATGGCGAGGAAGGTCTGGTTCATGGCGGTCGAGGGGCGAACGCAGGGGAGCCAGACAAAGGCGGTGCCAGTCCCCCGAGTGCCGGATGACCGAGCGGTCAGCCTCCAATACCCGTCCCGATTGACGGCCTGGCGTTCCGCTAGCCCGCCGTGCGGCCTCGCCTTCTGCCGGTGCCGAGGGAACGTCGTCGTGGCCCTCGAGGGAGAACGAGGGCGATTCCACCGGGACGGTTCCGATGGGGGAATCCCCGTAGCGGGGGCACAGCGCGCGCGGAATGGCGTCTATGGGTTGCCTCTGCTGTGCCCGCCGTCATCCGACCTCCCGTTCTCCTGCTCCACGGCTTCCTCGGGCGCGGTGCCGACTGGGACGCCGTGCGTGTGCACCTGCCCGCCGCGTGGGACGTCCGCGCGCCCGACCTGCCCGGCCACGGCGCCACCGTCGGCCTCCGCCCGGACGCCTACACGATGGACGGTGCCGCCGCCCGACTGGCGGACGCGCTCGACGGCCCGGCCGACGTCGTGGGCTACTCGATGGGGGGGAGGCTGGCGCTGCACCTCGCCGTCACGCGGCCCGAGGCCGTCCGCCGCCTCGTCCTCGTCGGCGCGTCGCCGGGCCTGAGGACCGAGGCTGAGCGCGCCGCGCGCCGGGCCCTCGACGCCGCCCGCGCCGCCGAGATCGCCGCCGACCTCCCCGGCTTCGTCGACCGCTGGTACCGGATGCCGCTGTTCGACCTGTCCGACGCGCTCCGCCAGCGGCTCACGGCCGACCGGATCGCGCACAACGCCGCCGCCGAGCTGGGCCGCTCGCTGGTCGGGATGGGGACCGGCGCGCAGCCGTCGCACTGGGCCGATCTCGCCGGAATCTCCGCCCCGGCGCTCGCCGTAGCAGGCGTCCGCGATGCGAAGTTCGTCCGGCTGGCGGCGGCGATGGCCGAGGCCGGGGGTTTCGCCGCCGCGACCGTGCCCGGCGCCGGCCACCTCGTGCCCGCCGAGGCGCCCGCCGCCCTCGCCCGCCTCCTGACCGACTTCCTCTCCTGATGGCCAAGCCGCACCACACCACCGACCGCCCCACCGTCGCCGGCCCCTTCGCGTGGGAGCCCGTCGGCGACTTCGAGGACATCCGCTACGAGAAGGGCGTGCCCGGCACCGACACGGCCGGCATCGCCCGCGTGACGATCAACCGCCCCGAGGTCCGCAACGCGTTCCGCCCGACGACGGTCACGGAGATGATCCAGGCCATCGACGACGCCCGCGACGACCCGTCGGTCGGCGTCTTCGTGCTCACCGGCGAGGGCGACCAGGCGTTCTGCTCCGGCGGCGACCAGCGCATCCGCGGCGACCACGGCTACCGCGAGATAGCGGGCGGCGAGGAGACCGGCATGCAGCGGCTCAACGTGCTCGACTTCCAGACCCGCATCCGCAGAATGCCGAAGCCGGTCATCGCGGCCGTCAACGGCTGGGCCGTCGGCGGCGGGCACGTGCTCCACGTCGTCTGCGACCTGACCATCGCCAGCGACAACGCGCGGTTCATGCAGACCGGCCCGAAGGTCGGCAGCTTCGACGCCGGCTACGGGACGAGCCACCTCGCCCGGCTCGTCGGGCAGAAGAAGGCGCGCGAGATCTGGTTCCTCTGCCGGCCCTACTCGGCCCAGGAGGCGCTCGACATGGGCCTCGTCAACACGGTCGTGCCGCTGGCGGAGCTGGAGCGCGAGACCGTCCAGTGGGGCCGCGAGATCCTGGCCAACTCCAACCTCGCCATCCGCATGATCAAGGCCGCCGCGAACGCGGACGAGGACGGCGGCGCCGGCCTCCAGGAGCTGGCGGGCCACGCCACGATGCTGTTCTACATGACCGAGGAGGGCCAGGAGGGCAAGAACGCCTACCTCGAACGGCGCCCGCCGAACTTCGACGCGGACGGCTACCGCCCCTAGCGCGATCTTCCGGCCGCTCCCACTGGCGGCACGTGCCGCCAGCGCCCCGACCGCCCCATGCTCAGCGTCCCCTTCGCCACCGGCGACATCCACGGCGGCTTCGCCGCGGGCCGGGGCGCGATCTGCGTCGACGGCGACGACCTGCTGATCGAGGTCCAGGTGACGGTCATGAACCTGTGGCAGCGGGACGCGAAGGCGTTCCGGTTCGAACTGACCGATCTCGAAGAGGTCCGCCTCGACCGCGGGCTCTTCGGCGACCGGATCACGCTGCGGACGCGGCCGATGGGGCTCATCGCCCAGGTCCCGGGCGCCGCCGACGGCTGCCTCGTGCTCAAGGTGAAGCGCCGCCACCGCGCCGCCGTCGACGACCTCCTCGACCGCCTGGACCTGTGGCTGGTCTAGACGCGCCTGCGCCGACGGCGACCGCCCGCGACGACGACGTCGTCGTGTTCAAGACGTCGTGGCGCGGGCTGGCGGAGGGCTGGCCGTGGGTCCTTGGGGCCCTTGACGACCTGCTCGTCATTTTTGCCCTCGTTGCGGACATGGAGTTCGCTCTTTTTGCCCCGGGCATAGGGATCCTCATCGTCGTCCTCGTGGTCTGGGAGGTGGGGCTCTACTGGTTCTTCGGAGCTTCGGAAGTGCGCATCGCTTCCGACTCTATCACACGGATTCCAAACATGGGATCGGAGCGGGGTGTCCAGCGCTCGGAGCTAAAGTCGGTTCGGCAGGACAAGTACGGGCTCCTGATCCGGGCCGACCGGCGCCTACGTATCCGGGAGGACGGGTTCACGAGCGAGGACTGGCAGGTGCTTAGTGGCATCGTCAGCTACTGGAAAACGGACCCAACCCTCGGCCCCGTCGCACACCTCGACGTGATCCGCCAGCCCGACGGAAAGGAGGTCGGGACGTACGTAGTAGACAGCCCATATCGGCCTCTGTTCTTCAGGGGGCTGTTCGCTGCGGGCGCTCTGTTGGCTTGGATGACATCGTGGCCGATGTACCGAGGCGGTCGATGGGCCCACGACCTGGAATTCACGGTGGCCTGTCCTGCGCTGGCCCTCTGGCTCGTCATCGGCGCTGTGCGGCTCCATAAACAGGTGGTGCGCCGTGTGACGCCGAGCGAGACGGGGCTCCAGTTTGAGCGGCCGACGGGGGAGGTGATCGACGTGCCGTTCGCCGACATCCAGGAAGTCCATCATGTTCATGTGGATACCGACCGGGGAACGTTTGTCCTGGGGTCCGATCCCGACGTGGTCTACCGGATGCTGGCGGACCGTCTGGACGAGGCCCAGTGGTATGGCCCGCGGTTCTTCCGCTGGGCTGCGTGGGTGCGGCCCGGCTTCATCCTCCCGGCATTGCTCGGCGCCGGGTTGCTCTGGCCCGTGATCGGATGGCTCCAGGGGGCCAGCGTCTTGCCGGTCTCGCCGCTCGTGTGGATCGCTGCGTACGCCGTGTACGCGCTCGTTCTCATCGCCTACGTCGTCCGGAAGGGCGAGCAGTTGTACGAAGACGCGCTCCGCGAGTGGGCGCACCCGGCCCATGACTGAGATCGTCGCCCCGCCCGCCTCGGGCCCGAGGTGGAGGCTGTGGGCCGAGGCGGCCCGGCCCAAGACGCTGCCCGCGGCCATCGCGCCCGTGCTCGTCGGCGTCGCGCTGGCGGTCGAGGCCGGCGCGTTCCACGCCCTCGCGGCGGCGTGCGCGCTGCTCGGCGCCGTGTTCATCCAGATCGGGACGAACTACGCCAACGACGCCGAGGACTTCGTGCGCGGGGCGGACACCGAGGCGCGCAAGGGGCCCACACGGGCGACGGCGGCCGGCCTCGTGACGCCGGGCCAGATGCGGGCCGCGGCGGCCGTCGCCTTCGGGCTGGCCTTCGCCGCGGGCGTCTACCTCATCGTGCGCGGCGGCTGGCCCATCCTCGCGCTCGGGCTGGCGTCCATCGCCAGCGGCGTCGCCTACACCGCCGGCCGCTACGCGCTCGCCTACACCGGCCTCGCCGACCTCTTCGTCCTCGTCTTCTTCGGCCCGGTCGCCGTCGGCGGGACGTACTACGTGCAGGCGCTCGACCTGCCGGGCTGGGTGCCCATCGCCGGGCTGGGGCCGGGGGCCCTCGCCACGGCCATCCTGCTGGCCAACAACATCCGCGACGTCGAGGAGGACCGCCAGGCGAACAAGCGGACGCTCGTGGTCCGCTTCGGGCGCCCGTTCGGCGTCCGGCTCTACAACGCCTGCATCTCGAGCGCCGTCGTGGTGCCGGCGGCGCTGGCGTACGTCGCGCGCGACCACGTCGGCATCCTGGCGGCCTCGGCGCTGGCGGCGCTCGTCGGGCGGCGCCTCACGCGGACGCTGGCGACGACCATCGACCCGGCCGTCCTCAACCCGCTGCTGGGCAAGACCGCGGGCCTGCTGTTCCTCTACTCGGTCGTCTTCGCCCTCGGCTGGACGCTCACGTGAGCGGCCGAGAACCAGGGGGCGGCGGGCCGCGCGAGGGGGCGCCGGGGGCCTTCCGGAAAAAGGGGCGGCCCCTCCGGCGCAAAGGGGCGGCGCATCGGAGGCAAAGGGGCGGCCCCTCTGGAGCAAAGGGGCGGCCCCTCGGCACCAAACGGGCGGCCCCTTTTCGGACGAGGGGCGGCCCCTTTTCTGAAACCGGTCCGGGTGGCCGTTCTGGCGGCCGCGCGGGGGGGCTCCGATGACGGTCGCCGGCTTCGACCTGATCGCCTACCGGCTGCCGCTCACGGAGCCGGTCGTCTGGAACGGCGAGCGGCGGGAGGCACGCGAGGGCGTCCTGCTCCGGCTGGACGATGCGGAGGGGCACGCAGGGTGGGGCGACGCGGCGCCGCTGCCGGGCTTCAGCGCCGAGACGCTCGGCCAGAGCCGCGACGCGCTGGCGGCGGCCGTCGGCGTGCTCGTCGGGCGGGCTCTCGATCCGGGCCTGTGCCTGCGCGACGGGCCGCTCTGGCAGGCGCTCGACGCGCTCGGCCTGCCGCCCTCGGCCCGCTTCGCGCTCGACCTCGCCCTCGCCGACCTCGCCCGCCAGTCGCTCGGGCGGACGCTCTCGCAGGCGCTCCACCCGGACCCCGAGGTCACGCTCCCGCTCGGCGGCCTCGTGATGGGCGGCGACGCCGTGGCGGCCGCCGTCGCGCTGGCGGAGGCCGGCTACCGGGCCGTCAAGCTGAAGGTGGGGCGCCAGTCGGTCGAGGCCGACGCCGAGGCGGTCCGGGCCGTGCGGGAGGCGCTGCCCGAGGGCGTCGCGCTGCGGCTGGACGCGAACCGCGCGTGGTCGTGGGACGAGGGCGTCGCCTTCGCTGAGGCCGTCCGCGACCTGACGATCGACTACGTCGAAGAGCCGCTCCGCGAGGCCGAGCGGATGCCCGAGCTGTGGCACGACACCGGCCTGCCGGTCGCGCTCGACGAGACGCTCCAGGCGCCCGGCGGGGAGGCCATGATCCGGGGCTGGGCCGAGGCCGCCGTCCTCAAGCCGACGCTCGTCGGTGGCCTCGCGCAGACGCTCCGGCTGGCGGCGGCGGCGCGGGCCGTCGGCGTGCGGCCGGTCCTGAGCGCGGCCTTCGAGAGCGGCGTCGGGCTGCGCGGCGTCGCGGCGCTGGCGGTCGCGACCGGCACCGAGCCGGCCGGGCTCGACCCGTACCGCTGGCTCGCCGCCGACGTGCTCCCGCCGCTCCCGTTCGACCGCCCGCGCGTC
>CAYPVZ010000197.1:0-2780 GCA_964414235.1 uncultured Rhodothermales bacterium
CGCCGCCACCGGCACGCGGACGGCCCAGGCCGCCGACGCCCGCCACGGCACCTGCGCCGCCGCCAGCGACCCGCGCGCCGAGGCCTTCGACCCGACCGACGTCGCCAACTTCGACGAGCTGCTCGACAACGTGGCGACGCTCGCCCGCGCCGACGAGCTGCTCGACACGGTGATCCCGGCCGAGCTCCAGGGCTTCGACATCTGCACCTCCATCGTCGACGGCCAGTTCGCCTACGACCAGGCCGGCGCCATCGCCGACCTCAAGGCGCAAGGGCTCTCGGAGGACCAGGTGGCGCAGGCGCTCGCCGTCAACGCGCTGGCGAAGTTCATCGAGGGCTACCTCTACATCACGACCGAGATCAACCAGTCGGCCACGTGGTACCGCTACGACGACGGCTCGGTCGTCATCTGCGTCGACGACGAGGCCGCCTTCGAGACGCAGGCCCGGACGGCCGTCTCCGACTTCGGCGAGGCCGTCCTCTCGCTCGACGCGCGCGCCTCGATCCTCGGCGAGAGCTCGGTTGCCGCCGAGATCGTCGACCTGGTCCTCGACGCCTACGAGACGGCCCGCGACGGCATCGCCGACTTCTGCGACTAGCTGCCGACGCGTACGTGTACCCGGGCCGGGGCCGGGCGGAGCGCATCCGCCTCGTCCCGGCCCGGTTTTCTTCCTCCTTCGCTCACGCCATGCTCACCCCGCTCCGCCTTGGCGCCCTCACCGGCCTACTGGCGCTCGCCGCCGCTCCGTCCGCCCAGCCGTTCGCCACGCCCTCTCAGGAAGCGCCGGCCATCGTCACCGACCTCGCCCGACGCGGCGCGGGTGGCGTGGTCGCCGCGCTCCCGACGCTCGACTCGCCGTTCTTCGCCAACCCGGCTCACATCTCGACCGAGGACGGGTTCTCGCTCAACGTGCTCGGCCTGACGCTGGGCGCGGGCGGCAACGTGAACGAGAGCTGGCAGTTCTACGACGACGAGCTGGGCCCGGCCATCGAAGAGGGCCTCGACGAGATCCGTCGCGACGATCCCGAGCGGCTGGACTCGCTCTACCGCGAGGCGCTCCGCATCGGCGGCACGCCGAAGACGGTCGACCTCGCCGTGCTGGCGCCGTCCCTGCGCATGGGCATCGGACCGGCGTCCATCGGCATCGGTGTCTACGGCCAGTCCACGACGCGGGCGCTGCTGCGCGACGGCGGCGCCGGCATCCCGGCCGTCGACCTCTACAGCCAGGCCGATCTCATCGTGCCGGCCGTCGTCGGGGCCGACCTGTCGAAGACGCCGCTCGGGCTGGCGATGCCGTTCGGGCTCCACGTGGGCGCCCGGGCGACGTTCCTCCAGCGCCGGGTGACCGCCAAGGCCAAGCCGATCGACGCCATCGACCCCGACAACGAGAAGCTGTACGTGCTGCGGGCTAACGCCGTCCGGCTGGCGCTCGGCGCGATGGCGACCGACGTCGTAATCCCGGGCCTGGACGCGGGTCTCGAGCTCTCGAACCTGGGCCGCACGCTGGACTACGAGTTCGAGACCGGCCTCGACGTATCGAGCGACTCGGGCTTCCTCAATGAGGAGGACCTGACGGCCGCCGAGCGAGCCCAGGCCGCGACCCTGGAGTCGCGCTTCGACGACCGCCAGTCGGAGCCGGTCGTCCGGATCGGTGCCGCCTTCCGGCTGCCGACGGCGATGCTGCCTGCGGTCTCGAAGGCGGCCGTCGGGCTGGACTACACGTCGGCCTCGACCTCGAGTCTGGGGCAGAACGCGGAGGCCACCTCGGTGCTCGACCAGTCGATGGCGGCCGGACTGCGGCTCGGCGCGCGGGCCACGCTGGCGCGCTACGTCGACCTCCAGCTCGGGATCAGCCAGGGCATGCCGTCGGCCGGCATCGGGCTCCACACGAAGGTGGTCCGGCTGGAGTACGCGACGTACGGGGTCGAGGACGGGCGCCTGCTCGGCCAGCTTCCGCGCCGCAACCACGTCGTGCGCCTCCGCTTCGGCTGGTTTTAGGCCGGGTTGAGCGCGGTGGATGCACGCCTCATTGGCAGCTCTACCGCGCCCGGGCCCCTTCTTCGCCCCAGACTCACACGCAGGGGCGGTTCAGGACTTGGTGGGGCGGCAGCGAGCTCCGTAGGTTCGTCGGTCCGCCCCGTGCGCGCCGAGCGTAGGGCCGGGCGACGTCCTCCCCCTGAGATTTTCCCCGCGCGGGTCGGCCGCGCAGACTGACCGATGGCACGCACCGACCAGCTCACCGGCAAGAAGCCGATGTTCGGCAACCACGTCTCGCACGCCCACAACAAGGTGCGGCGGCGGTTCAACGTGAACCTGCAGAAGAAGCGGTTCTACGTGCCGGAGGAGGACCGCTGGATCACGCTCCGCGTGAGCGCCCAGACCCTCAAGACGATCAACAAGAACGGGATCTCGGCCGTCCTCAAGGAGGCCCGCGCCAAGGGCACCTCCCTGGTCTAACCCGACACCCTCCGCGCCATAGGCGCCCCAGACCCCCGAGACGATGGCCAGCAAGGGCAAAGACGTCCGTCACCAGATCACGCTCGAATGCACCGAGGCGCCCGGCACCTCGCGCTACTCGACGATGAAGAACCGCCGCAACACGACGCAGCGGCTCGAGCTCAAGAAGTACAACCCGGTCCTCCGGAAGCACACGCTCCACCGGGAGATCAAGTAGCGCCGGCACTTGTGCCGCGCCTCCCCCGTGTGAGGCGCGGGGGGGGGGGGGGCCCGCGGCGCGGGGGGGGGGCGGGGGCGCAGGGCCGGGGGGGGGAAGGCGGGGC
>CAYPVZ010000197.1:2790-6265 GCA_964414235.1 uncultured Rhodothermales bacterium
ACCCTTGAATCGGCCCAGAATCCACGTAAGACCCCCCCTCCCATGGCAAAGAAGGTTTCGAAGAACCAGCGGACGAACCGCGGTGCCGGCGCCGAGGCCAAGCAGATGGCGAAGATCATCGTGGCCTCGAAGAAGGACAACGGCCAGTTCGAGTTCCGCTCGAAGATGGTCGAGGCCAGCACAGTCCAGGACGAGCTGAAGGCGGCCCAGGCCGCATAGCTCCGTCGTCCGACGATCTCGCGCGGGCGGCTCCAGACGGGGCCGCCCGCGTTTTTCTTGGCGACCGTGCTGGCGGACCGCGTCCTCAGCGCTGGCGGAGGGCGCGCCAGCGCGCCACGCGTTCGTCGCTGGGCCACGTGAGCCACGCGAAGGCGAAGAGCGGCGCCCCGAAGGCGAGCGGAAGCAGGTCGCCGGTCAGGAACGCCGCGACGCCGCTGGCCACCGCGACGCCGTCGAGCACCGCCAGCGCGGCGAGGCCGTAGGACTGCACGAGGCTCTCCGCCTCCGCCTCAGAGCCGGCGCGGAGCAGGCGGCTCTCCATCAGCCGCAGCAGCGCAAACGCGCCCAGGAGCCCGCCCAGGGCGACGAACGCCGCCACGTAGAAGGCACCCTCGGCATGGTCCGCCAGCGAGCCGCCGCCGCCGGTCGTCACGAGCCCGCCGAAGACGGCCAGCGCGAGTCCGCCGCCCATGCAGATGGCGGCCCAGAGAATGCGGAGGGTGCGTGCGAAGGTCATAGCGAAACGGGCTCCTCTGAAGGTAGCCAGCCCGTATCTTCAGCGTGACCGGCTCGCCGGTCCCGTCGGGGTGTGGCGCAGTCCGGTTAGCGTGCCTGCTTTGGGAGCAGGAGGTCGCGGGTTCGAATCCCGCCACCCCGACTCGGCCGACGGGCATTCGTCGGCACCCGGGCCTGTAGCTCAACCGGATAGAGCGTCGCTCTTCTAAAGCGAGGGTTCCAGGTTCAAGTCCTGGCAGGCCCGCCTCTCGCCGCTGGCGACGCCGGCCGCGCGGCGGTCTTCGCGGCGGTTCTATGGGACGAAGCCCTGTGATGAGTGCGGGAGCGGCGTAGATTGCGCGTCATGGTGCCGTGGCCGAGGGGTTAGGCACAGGTCTGCAAAACCTGGTACACCGGTTCAAATCCGGTCGGCACCTCACGACGGACGGGGACGCGGGGCTTCGAAGCGGCCCCGGACAGGGCGGGCGCGTTGACGCCGGCCGCGTCGCCGGTCTATTCTCCCGCTTCGCTCACGTCCCCCGGGCATTGGTGATGGACCTCATGGACTGCCGCGCGGTCGTCGAGGCCTTGCGGGCGCCGGCCGTTCTGGTCGGCCAGGACCTTCGCGCCGTCGCGTACTCGCCACGGTGGATGGAGTCCTATGGGGACGCGTTCACGCCGTTCCTCGCGGAGCCGCTGAGCGGCCTGGGCGCCCTCCTGGCCGCCCGCGGCGTCCTCGAAAGCGGCCTGGAAACCGAGCTGGTGGTTCCCGAGAGCGACCTGTCATCGGAGGTCGAGCGGTTCGAGATCCGCCCCGTGCTCGCACGAGGATCGGGGCGGCTGGCGGTGATCGCGGGTCTGCTCGTGCTCGGCGTCGAGCGTCAGTCCCAACCGGCCGCCCTGGTGACGGCGTCGCCCAGGACGGAGGTCGTGTCGTCGAGCGCGCCGGAATCCTGGCCAGCGTCGAGCCTGGTGGCGACGTCGTCGAGCCGGGAACTGCCGGCGTGGCGCACGCCAGGGCCCGCCGACCCGGCCTCGGTGGCGTACCGGCTTCGGACCGACCTCCAGGACCTCGTCGGGCACCTCGAAGTGCTCCACGCCTCGCCGCTCAGCCGGCTCCAGGAGGACCGAGTGGACAGCGCGGTCGAGAAAGCGCTCGGGCTCGTGGCCTACCTCGGCGAGATCGACTGGGCGGAGGTGGCGTCAGCCCGCGTAGGCCGCCCGACGCGGCGGGCGCCCGACGCTCGCCCCCTCCGTGCCCTCGTGGTCGACGACAACTCGATCAACCGGCACGTGGCCCAGAGCATGTTCGGCGTCCTCGGAGTGGATGCCGACGCCGTCGGCGACGCCGTCGGCGCGATGGCGATGCTGGAGGCGACGACGTACGACCTCGTGTTCATGGACGTCATGCTTCCGGGCGTGGACGGGGTCGAGATCACCCAGCAGATCCGCCAGCAGTTCGGGGCACACCCGTACGTCATCGGGGTCACGGCCATGCCCGAGGCCGAGGCCCGCTGCCTCGAAGCCGGCATGGACGCCTTCTTCGTCAAGCCGCTTCGCCTCGACGACGTCTCGCGGGCCGTCGCCCTCTGCGACGAGGTCTAGCCGGTCTCCGGGAGCTCCATCGCATCGACGAACGCCTGGATGGCGTCCCAGACCACGTCGAAGGGCGCGAACGGGAGATCCGGCTGCTCGGCGCGGAGCGCGCGGTAGCCCTGCTCGGCGAACGCCTCGATGCCAGGCTGGCGGAAGGCGTCGGCCGTGAGCGGGAGGTAGGTGGGCCACGACGTGAGCTTGGTGAGGAGCGCTTCGCGGACCGTCGCGGGGTCAGGTACAAAAGGGGCCCGCACGAGGGCGTACCACAGGTCGAAGACGTCCGAGTGCCGTACCTCGTGGCGGCGATGCTGCTGGAGGAGCACCTTGAGCTTGTCCGCGACGAGGTCGTCGAGCGTTGACGTCAGCACCGGGACGCCGTCGATGCGGCCGAGGACGGTGTGGCAGACGCGCTCGCACAGGGTGATCTGGACCTCGACGGCGCCGCTCGCGTCGCCCGCGCGGTAGTCCACTTCGGCGAAGACCGTCGGCAGGAGCTCGCTCCACTTGACGATCCGGAGGCAGGCGTCGTCGAGTCCGAAGCGGGGCGCGGTCTCGATCAGCCGCGCGCCGATCCGCTCGCAGACGGCCTTGAGCGTCTGGCGGTGCGCCTCCGTGATCTCGTTTAGGTGGGCCTCGGCGTGGTTGAGGTCGATGTCGGAGGAGACCCGGGGCGAGCCGTAGACGTGCTGGAACACCAGCCCGCCCTTGAGCACGTAGTCACGGGCGAGAGCGTCGTCGGCGCGCAGGGCGGCGAGGACCGCCAGCCGGGCGCGCTGGTCCGGAGCGGCGGCGTACGGGGGGAGGGAAGCGCTCATGCCCGCCGTACGCCCGCAGCCGTGCCGGGATCGCGCGTCCGTAGCTTCCAGGCCCTCCCCCACCGTTCCCCGATGCCGACTCCGCGGCTCCGCAGCATGACCGGCTTCGGCCGAGGCACCGCCCGTGTCGGCGAGGCCGAGGCGACCGTCGAGGTCCGCACGGTCAACGGGCGGTTCGCCGAGGTCACCGTGCGCGGGCTGGGCGAGCTGGTGGCGCACGAGGCCGCCGTCCAGAACGCGGTCAAGGACGCCATCGAGCGGGGCACGGCGACGGTCCACGTCACCGTGAGCGCGGGCGCGGGTGCGGGGGCGGGGGTGGGGGAAGATCGGGTGATTGCCGGCCGGCCGGA
>CAYPVZ010000198.1:0-6239 GCA_964414235.1 uncultured Rhodothermales bacterium
CGTGGACGCCTTCGCCCGGTTCGTCGGCGAGCGGACGGTCGTCGTGGCGCAGGACCCGGACGTCTCGGACGCCAACCACGCCCCGCTGGCGGAGGCCGCCGACACGCTTCGCCAGTGGCGCGGGCGCGACGGGCGCGGGCTCGACGTGCACACGCTCCCGATGCCGCCCGCGCTGTTCAACGACGGCGAGCGGCTGCCGGCGAGCTACGCCAACTTCCTGATCGGCAACGCCGCCGTCCTGATGCCGTCGTTCGGCGCACCGCAGGACGATGAGGCGGCGGCGGTGCTGGAGCGGCTTACGGGCCGCCCCGTCGCCCGCATCCCGGCGAATCACCTCGTCTGGGGCCTCGGGGCCTGCCACTGCCTCAGCCAGGACGTGCCGGCGTAGGTCGGAGTCGGCGCGGGCGTTTTTTCTCCAACCGAACGGGGCGGACTAACCGTAAGCAGGGCACCGGTCTCTATAGAGCAGACCCCGGTTCTCCCGATGCCCCCCGACCTCGATCCGCACGACGTCCCCGACGAGGTGCTCGTCGTCGCCGCCATCCTCGGCGACCTCGACGCATTCGACGAGCTCGTGCTACGCCACCGCCCAGCGGTCGTCCGGACCGCCGCGGCCATCGCCGGGGAGGACGACGCGGAGGACGTGGCGCAGGACGCGCTCCTGCTCGCCTTCAAAGCGCTGCCCTCCATCGACGACCCCGCGAGCTTCGGCGGCTGGCTCCGCGTGATCACGCGGCACCGCGCTCTCCGTGAGGACCGCCAGCGGACGCGGCGACAGAAAGATCACGTCCCGCTCGACGCCGTCCTCCTCGAACGGCTGGACGCGCTCCCCACGGCTCCGCCTCCGGCCGGCGACCCCGACCTCCAGGCCGCCCTCGACCGGCTCCCCCCGGAGTACGCCGACGTCCTCCGGCTCCAGTTCCTCGACGAGCTGCCCCAGAAGCGCATCGCCTCGATCCTCGACGTCCCGGTCTCGACCGTCAAGTGGCGCGCGTACCGCGGCAAGCAGCTGCTCCGCGACGCCCTCGAACCCGCCGGCGTCTACTAACGCCCCGACACCGACCGTACACAACCCACCACTCCCATGGAACGCGAACAGGAAATCACGAAGCTCGTCCACGTGCTGCGGCAGACGTCGCGCGCGGCCCAGCAGACGCTCTGGACCGGCGGCAGCGACGAGGCCGCGGCCCACGCCGCCGAGCAGTACAACCGCGTGCGAGACCGCCTCGCCACGCTCGACCCGGAGCTGAACGGCCTCTTCGACCCGCTCGACGCGGGCAGCCCGCTCCCCGTCGTCGCGATGGCGTGTCGCCAGCTGGCGGCGTACTACGTCGACGAGGTCGCCAGCCCCGAGTGCGGCATCGGCCGGCGTGGCTGGCCCGGCGCGGCTGGCGCGCCGTTCGACCCCGAGAGCTTCAAGGACTTCTGGCGGAAGTCGGCCGACGAGATCGAGGACTGGGGCGAGTACATCCGCGAGAACGTCGGGCCGTGGTTCGCCCAGCACCGGCGCCGCCGCGCCGAGTGGATGCGTCGGGGAGGCCCTCACGCGCGGGACTCAGCCGACGGGCCCGCTGGCGACGCCTGAGCGGCTGGCGCCTCGGGCCCTGCCGCGCGAAGGGGCCTGAGGCAGCCCGCCTCGGACGGGGCTCCGACCCGCACGACCGGGTCGGAGCCTCCCAGAACCGCGCGTCGACCGGCCAGAAACGCACGTCGACCTGTCTGAAATGGACGCCGACCCGGTCGACGTGGAGCTTCTACCCGTCGGAGACCGCATCGGGCCGGTCGACGCAGGGCGCCAGCCTGGCGGTACGGGGCAGGACCCCGTCGGCGCCGGCCTGCCGATGGGCGGCGCGGCGTGACGCGACATCGTCAGCCCCGGGAGCGACGTTGCCCGGCTGGCGTTGACGCTCCGCCCGCCCCGCTCCGATGACCGACGCGCTCGCCGACAAGCTCAAGCACCTGCCGACCTCCCCCGGCGTCTACCAGCACAAGGACGCCGAGGGGACCGTGATCTACGTCGGCAAGGCCAAGAACCTGCGCAACCGGGTCCGGAGCTACTTCCAGGAGGGCCGCCCGCGCGAGGCCAAGACCGAGGCGCTCGTCCGAAAGATCGCCGACGTGGAGGTGATCGTGACGGACACCGAGGCGGAGTCGCTGCTGCTGGAGAACAACCTGATCAAGCGCCTCAAGCCGCGCTACAACGTCCTCCTGAAAGACGACAAGAGCTACCCGTTCATCTGCATCAAGAACGAGCGCTTCCCCCGCGTCTTCCCCACCCGGAAGGTCCGCAAGGACGGCTCGCTCTACTTCGGGCCCTACACGGACGCGAAGGCGATGAAGCTGGTGCTCAAGACGATCAAGGACCTCTTCAAGCTCCGCTCGTGCAGCCTTCCCCTGAACCCGGCGGCCATCGAGGCGGGCAAGTACCAGCCCTGCCTGGACTACCACATTCAGAAGTGCGCCGCGCCGTGCGTGGGCTACGAGACGCAGGCGCACTACGACTCGACCATCGCGCAGATCACGGCGCTCCTCAACGGCAAGACGCGCGACCTGACGGCGCTGCTCCGAGATGAGATGGCGTCCCTGGCGTCCCAGAAACGCTACGAGGAGGCCGCCGAGGTCCGCGACCGGCTCCGGGCCGTCGAGACGTACGCCCAGAAGCAGAAGGTGGTGACCGACCAGGAGGTCGACCGCGACCTCTTCGCGCTGGCGGTCGACCGCGAGGCGGACGCGGGCGTGGGCGTCCTGTTCAAGGTCCGCGAGGGCCAGATCATCGGGCGGACGCACAAGATCCTCCGCGGCATCGAGGGCGCCGAGGACGCCGACCTGCTGCAGCGCATCGTCGAGGACCACTACGCCGAGGCCACGTTCTTTCCGAACGAGGTCTACCTCGCCGGCCCGCTGGCGGCGCCCGGCGCCGTCGAAGAGTTGCTGCGCGAGCGGAAAGGCAGGAAGGTCGAGGTCCGCACGCCCCAGCGCGGCGAGAAGGTGGACCTGATGAACATGGTCGAGGCGAACGCGACCCTGCTGCTCGGCGAGTGGAAGCTCCAGAAGGAGAAGCAGGACGAGGACTACATCCCGCGCTCGGTCCTCAGCCTCCAGCGCGACCTCCGGCTGGCGAAGCCGCCGCGCCGGATCGAGTGCTTCGACATCTCCCACCTCGGCGGCACCGGCACGGTCGCTAGCTGCGTCGTCTTCCAGGACGGCAAGCCGCGCAAGTCGGACTACCGGACGTACAAGATCCGGACGGTCGAGAACGGCAAGCCGGACGACTTCCAGTCGATGCGCGAGGTCGTGGAGCGCCGCTACGCCCGGCTGCTCGAAGAGAACGGCCCGTGGCCAGACCTCGTGATCATCGACGGCGGCAAGGGCCAGCTGTCGTCCGCCGTCGAGTCGCTTCGGCGGGTCGACGTCTATGGCAAGTTTCCGGTCGTCGGGCTGGCAAAGCGGCTGGAGGAGGTGTTCTTCCCCGGGCAGAGCCAGTCCGTCATCATCCCGCGCACGTCGTCGTCGCTGCGGCTCATCCAGCGGGTCCGCGACGAGGCGCACCGGTTTGCCGTCACGGCGCAGCGCAAGCAGCGGTCGATCAAAGACCTCCGTAGCGAGTTGCTCGACATCCCGGGCGTCGGCGCCAAGACGGCCAAGAAGCTGCTGACGATCCTGGGCAGCGCGAAGGCCGTCCGCGAGGCGAGCGAGGCGGAGATCGCAGCTGTCACAGGCCCGGCCGTCGCCCGCAACATCCGCCAGTTCTACGACGAGGGAGCAGAGGCCACCGATGTGGGCCCGTAACAGGGTCCGCTGTCGTCTCTTTTGCTGGACCCGGATTCCCTCGGAACCCACGTCGGACCGTCCCGGCCCTGCACTGGCGGCGCCTGCCGTGGCGGCTCACAACCCCGACGGAGGTTCCCCTTGATCGGTGGCGCGTCGCGCGCGGGCGTGCGTGCGACAGCCCCCGTCGGCGGGCACGACTATTACCGACGTGCCCGCCGACGCTGCCGTCCGGGGGCGCCCGGTTGCACGACCGCGGGGGCGCGGCGACCTTGCGGTCCCTCCGTCGGCCGCCATGCTGAACTACATCTGGGGCGGGCTCATCATCGTGAGCCTCGTCTTCGCACTCGCCAGCGACACGGGCGACCTCCTCCACGACACGTACCGGAACGGGCAGGCGCTCCCGGTCGAGATCCGCCTCGACCGCCCGTACGACGCCGAGGCGCGCCGCCAGCCGGCCACGCTCGGGATCGACTCGCTCGCCTTCCGCCAGTTCTACGGCGTCGAGGAAGGCACGCCGGATTCGGCCTACGCCGCGACGCTCCGCACGAGCGAGACCGGCGGGCTGGAGCTGCTCCTGCCCGACGCCGACGCGGCGCTCCCGGCCCCGCTCGACGCCATCCGCGACGAGACGAACCCGCGCGACCACGTGCTCCAGGGCACGCTCCGCGATGTCCGCCTCTCGGCCGACCGGACGGTGGCGCGCGCCGGGCTGGTCTTCCTCCCCGTCCGCTTCGTCAAGCTGAACGCGATTACGACGGCGGCGATGGACCTTGCCGAGACCGCGGTGTCCATCGCGCTCGGGCTGATCGGCGTGCTGGTGCTGTTCCTCGGGCTGAGCAAGATCGCCGAGGCCGCGGGCATCATCCACGCCATCGTCCGCTTCGTCCGGCCCGTGCTGGCGCCGCTCTTCCCCGAGATCCCGAAGGACCACCCGGCGATGGGCATGATCGCGCTCAACCTTGCCGCGAACGTCTTCGGCCTCGGCAACGCCGCGACGCCGTTCGGGATCAAGGCCATGGAGGAGCTCCAGAGACTGAACCCGGACCCCGAGACGGCGACCGACTCGATGGTGATGCTGCTGGCGCTGAACACCGCCAGCGTCCAGCTCATCCCGCCGATCACGCTCATCGCCATCCTCGGCGTCGAGACAAACAACGTCTACTTCCCGATCCTCTTCACGACGCTGGGCTCCCTGCTGGTCGCCATCGTCGCAGCCAAGGTGTTGGGACGGCTCCGGCGCTACCGCGAGACGAATCCCCTGACCGTCGCGGCCAGCGGGACGGCTGTTTCTTCCACCAACACCGAGGGCTGAGCCATGGACACGTTCCGCGACATCATCAGCGTCCTCTCGGTCTTCGTGCTCCCGGCCATGATCGTCGGGATCCCACTCTACGGGCTGGTCAAGCGTGTGCCGGTCTACGAGTCCTTCGTCGAGGGCGGCAAGGAAGGGTTCAGCGTGGCCGTCCGCATCATCCCGTACCTCGTCGCCATCCTGTTCGCGATCGGCATGTTCCGCGCGTCGGGGGCGATGGAGTGGCTCGCGACCGCGCTCAGCCCGGTGCTGGCGTTCATCGGGATGCCGGCTGAGGTGCTCCCGATGGCCATCGTCCGGCCGCTGACGGGCTCGGGCTCGGTCGCCATCGTGGCCGACCTCGCGGCGCAGCACGGCGAGTCGTCGCTCATCACGCGCATGGCGGCGACCATGTTCGGCTCGACGGAGACGACGTTCTACGTCATCGCGGTGTACTTCGGCGCCGTCGGCGTGAGCAAGACGCGGCACGCGCTGCCCGCCGGCCTCATCGCCGACGCGGCGGCCATGCTGCTGGCGGTCTGGCTCTGCCTCCTCTTCTTCGCCTAGCCCGATGGGCGGGCGCCGAGCGCGACCGCCAGCGCGAGGTCGAGGACGCGGAGGTGCAGGCGCACCTGCGTCTCCAGGTCGAGGCACCGGATGCCGAAGCGCTCGACGACGTCCGACAGGTCATCGCCCTCGGCGGCGCGCTCGATGACCTCGGGCAGCGCGTCCTGAAATGCGAGGTAGGTCGCCGGCACGCCGGGCTGACGCTCGTGCGCGGCGTCGAGGACGAACATCGGCAGCTCGGTCACGACGCAGAGAGGCGAGCCTCCCCCCTGCTGGCGGCTCGCTTCGATGGCGGCCTCCATCGACGAGAGGTGGAATCGGGCCGCCGTCTCGGAGTCGCCGGCCGCGATGAAGTGCGCCCGCATCGCCTGCCCCTCGGGCGTCGAGGTGAAGCCGGGGCCGCCGTAGCGGAAGCCCTTGTCGCCGCCGCGGTCGTGGTCATGGAGCTGCAAACCGGCCTCTTCTGCCGCCTCGACGAATCCCGCTCGAAGCGCGTCCGTCGCCGGATCCAGCAGCCAGTCTTTCTCGATGAGCAGCAATGCGCCCTCCGAAAATCCCATCCCGTGGAGACTGCCGTGCAGGGCGGGCGCCCCCATCGAGAAGAGAAAGG
>CAYPVZ010000199.1:0-6209 GCA_964414235.1 uncultured Rhodothermales bacterium
CCTTGCGGCTGAGGTCGGCGAGCAGCAGCACGGCCGCCGCCCGCGCGGCCGTCTTCTGCTTCGTGAGCCCGCGCGGGTCGCTGGCCTGCTGTCTGCCAGTTGCCGCCAGCATCCGCGTCCGCGCCGCCCGGACGGATTCGACGTGGCGGACGAGGGGCGGGTGTTCGTTCCATAGGGCCGGGTGCTCGTCGAGATGCCCGAGCGTGTTGGTGAGCATTCGGAGGCGGTTACGCTGGCTTTTCTTCACCGTATCGAAGGGGGCAGAGATAAAGGAATGAACCCTGCCCGGATGGTACACCAGAAGACTTTTACGAAGCAAGTATGCGCTCCCAAACCGGCGGCGATTCTGCCCGCCTCGCCTCCACACAGGACGGTTCCGCGCCCACGCCTGCGATGTCCCCGGGCCCTATCGGCCGCTCGCCCGCCCTCGCGCCCTCCACCGGGTGCGCCGCTGGCCGCCGCGCTGCCCCTGCCGGGCATCCCGAAGCCCATGCGGCGCCCTCCGACGCCACCTCTGGCCACGGCGCTGCCACGTCGGGCCGCTCCAGCGGCGGTTCCATGCACTCCGCGGACACGTCGGAGCACGCCGCCCTCCGTTCCACGCACTTCGCCGACACGTCCGCCTACTCCGACGGCATCACGACGCGCTCCGAGTCAGTTCCGAGCGTTCCCTTGACAATGCGGCAGACTCCGCACGCGTCGCGACGTTCGCCCCACGCACCGCGAGCCACCGAGGCCATCGGCTCCTGCCCGGCTGGCGGCCCACACGCCACCAGCCGGGCGGCCGTCCCTACCGCACCACCGTCAGCCGACGCGCGAGCACCTCGCCGCCGGCCTCCAGACGCACCACGTACAGCCCCGTCCGCAGCCCGCCGGTCTCCACCGGCAACGCGTGCCGGCCGGCGCCGAGCGGGCCGTCGTGCGCCACGGCCACCTCCCGGCCCAGCGCGTCGAAGACCGCCAGCCGCACCGCCGCCGCCTCGGGCAACTCCACCACGACCTCCGCCCGGCCCCGCGTCGGGTTCGGATACGGCGCCTCCAGCGCGACGACCGTCGGCGCCGACGGCGCCGGCTCGTCCGCTGTCGGTACGTCGTTGAGCAGCAGCGGCTGCCACGCCGACCACGGGCCGTCGCCGGCCGCGTTCGCCGCGCGCACGCGCCAGAAGTAGAGCCGGTCGCGCGCCACGTCGTCCGTCGTGACCTCGACCGCCAGCTCCGCCAGATCCTCGCGCGAGACGACGACGTCGGCGAACGCGCTGTCGGCGGCCACCTCCACGTCGTAGTGCGTCGCGACCGCAGCGCCGGGCAGCCACTCCAGCCGGACCTTCTCGCGCGGCCGGTAGGTCGGCGAGGGGATCGGCGCGGCAGGCGGGCCGGCCTCGCCCCGGGCGATCACGCGAATCTGGGTGCCCTCGGGGTAGGCGAAGAGCGTCGGCGCGGCCAGCGTGAGCGTGCCCGCGTCCCCCGCCAGCCGGCCGGTCCCGTTCACCGACACCACCTGGTTGATCTCCGACGACTCGCCGCTCCCGATCTGGACGACGGCGCCGCTGATCGACTCGGACAGCGACGAGAGCCCCTCCACCACCACCTCTCCGACCGCCGCCGGCACCGCGCCGCCGATCCCGACGACCGCCTCCTGAAGCCACGTCAGCGGGTCTGGATCGGTGTCGAGGAAGACGTCCGGGACGTAGAGGTAGCGCGCCCGGTCGCGGAAGGTCGCGGCCGCTCCGCCCGAGGGCGTGAACGTCATCGTCGTGCCCAGCATCGCGGCGGGGGCGTTGAGCGCCGCGCTGGCGTTGAGCGCCGACATCTCGTCGAACTCGACCTCGATGCCGTACGACGCGCCGGCCGGGGCGCCGGACAGGACGTCGACGAGGTGACCCAGCGACTGCTCGTAGAAGTCGCCCTGGAAGGAGGCGAAGACGGGCGGCGGCTCCGGCGCCGGGAGGACCACCCCGAGCAGCTTGCCCCCGAGCCCCAGTTCGTGGAGGTAGTACAGGAACAGGTGGGACTGGGCGAACTTCTTGGCCTCGCTGCTGTGGCCGTCGAGGTCGGCGAAGAAGTCGGCCATCGTCCCCCGCCGCACGCTCTGGTAGACGTCCTGCATCGTGAAGTCCGACAGGTCTTCCGTCCCCCGGATCGCCGTCCCGAGCTTCTCCATGAGGTAGCCGCACGTCACGTTGATGCCGACGTTCGAGAGGTAGAGCGTCACATCGCGCCGCAGCGACGAGGCGTCGTCGATGGCGGCGTTGCCGATGAGCGGGGCCTGCGCGCGGATCGCGCCCGCGCCCTGCTCGCAGAGGTCGCCGATGGAGTTGCCCGCCCCGGCCGTCTGGATGGCGACCGCCAGCGTGCGGAGGTACGCCGCCGTGACCGGGTCCACGGCCCACGACGCCGTCGGCAGCGGGTGCGGCCCGACGGTCAGGTCGTAGGCGTCCGCCGCCTTCACGCCCTGGTAGGTCGTCTCGCCCCGGATCTCGACCGCCAGCGGCTCGCGCACGCCCGGCGTGAAGTAGAACACGTGCGCCCGGCCGTCGCCGTCGGTCCGCACGTCGAGGAACGTCCCGTTGTCGACCGCCGCCGCGCCGCCGGTCTGGGTGGTCGGCGCGACGAGCCCGTTGCCGTGCGGCCGCGCCGTCACCGTCTCGGACTCTGCGACCGACGGCACGAACAGGCGCACGGTCTGGTTGGCGGCGGGCTCGCCGTCGGCCGTGACCGTGACCCGGAGCGTGACGCAGCCGCTGACGCAGCCGCCGAGGTTGCCGTTCTCGAGCGCGTAGAACGACGCCCGCTCGGCCTCGGGGAGGTACGTCACGCCGGCCGGGACGGTGCCGCCGCTGGGCACCGGCGTCGCGCCCGCCCGCTCGCCCTCGACCGTGAGCACCACCTCGGGCGGACGGATGTGCGTCGTCGCGCACGCCGGATCGGCCCCGGCGCACGACTGGCGGACGGGGACGGACGGGATCTGGGCCGTCTCGCCCGAGACGTCGGAAAGCTCAGTCCAGTCGAGGAAGAGGTGGACCGGGCGAAAGGCCTCTCCGCGCGAGTAGTTGCGATAGGTCGGCAGCGTTTCGAGCACGTAGTCGCGCGTCACCTCGAACGACTCGCCGGGGTCGAGCCGGGCCCGCGTCACCTCGACGTCGCCACCGGCGTCGGTCGCCTTCAGGTTAAACGTCCAGAGCTGGGCGCCCGCGACGTCGAGCGAGTCGGGAAGCCGCGGGACGTACACGAACAGCCGCGCGGCGCGGACGCCGAAGAGGGGCTCCACGCCCGTATTCGTCACGCGGCCGACGACGGTGACCGTGTCGCCCTGGGTCACCTCGTCCGTCGCCGAGACGATCTCGGTCGTCAGGTGCACGCCCTCCACGGTCACGGTCTCCTCACGGGCCGCCGTCTGCCCGTCGTCGTCCGTCACCACGAGGCGGACGACGTACTCGCCCGGCTCGCGGTACGTGTGCGTCGGCGTCGCGCCCGTGCCCCTCTCGCCGTCGCCGAAGGTCCAGGCGTAGCTGGCGACCGGCACCTTCTTGCCCGGCACCGTCACGTCGATCTCGCGCGACTGCTCGCTCTCGAAGCTCGCGTCGAAGTCGATCGCCAGCCCGTCGCCGGCCTCCCACTCGAACAGCGCGATGGGCGTGCCGTCGGGCACGTTGAACGTGGCGTACCACTCGGTCACCCGGAAGGGCGCCGCGTTGAGCAGGGTCCACGCGCCGCTCGTCATGTACGCCACGAGCCCGAGGGTCGAGGCGCACGCCTCGTGGCTGCCGTAGCTGCCACCGATCTGCGCGTCGTGCCCGAGGTACCCCGCCGGCAGGACGTCGGGCGAGACCTGGCCGAAGCCGGCCGGGATGTACATCCCCTCCGTCGCGACGCGGCCGTAGTCGCTGTAGCCGTAGGTGCGGTCGGGCGAACCGAGAAGATCCTGGAGCACGTTGGGCCACGTGGCCTGCGTCGCCACGTAGCACCGCCCCTCATCGCCGGGGGCCGGGTTGGGGGCGGGCGCCCAGAACGACCGGAGGGTCATCCGGACGCTGTCACGGACGGTCTGGGCGGACGGGGCGCTGGCGGCGGCGAGCACCAGCAGGAGACCGACGAGCGCGCGCATGACGATGGGGAGACGGAAGCGCAGGGGGAACCGGAAAACCGGCCCCCGGCGGCTCAGCCCCCACCGAAAATCGTCGTGCGCTCAGTCGCCCACGATCTGGCGGACCTCCCCGTAGCGCGCCACGAACGCCGCGTCGGTGACGAGCGTGGGGACGAGCCGGTCCAGCTGGGCCAGCGTGGGCACTGCGTCGTCCGAGTAGGCGTCCTCGATGTCGTCGGTGGCGACCGACCGGCCGGCGTCGGTGTTGTCCCGGCGCTCGGTGAGGCGGGCCACCTCGGCGACGGCCTCGCGCGCAGCCCCGATCTGGCGGGGCGCCACGCCGTACGCCGCCATCGGCTCGGCCTGCGCCTCGATCCGGTCCAGCGCGTCCTTCGCCTTCGAGGCGAACGTGCCCTCCGGCATCCGCTCCCACTCGGACCTCGCGTGGTCGACGGCCCGGCGGAGCACCTCGTCGCCCACGTCCACGGCGTAGGTCGTCGCCTTCAGGCCGAGGTCGGCGAGCGCCTTCGCCGCGGCCTTCCGGGCCTTCGTCTTCTGCTTGGTGAGGCCCTTGGGGTCGTTGGCCGCCTGGTCGTCGCCTGCGCCGGCCATCCGCCCGTGGGCCGCGCGGAGCGCCTCGACGTGCTGCACCAGGGGCGGGTGCCCGCTCCAGGCGTCCGGGTGCTCGTCGAAGTGCCCGAGCGTGTTGGTGAGCATGCGGAGACGGTTGCGCAGAGTCGCCTTCATGGATCCGGTGGGAAGGGGAAGGGGGGACGACGTGCGCCGAGAGTGTAGGGCACGAGCTTTTCCCGATCAAGTGTGCCCGCGGGAACTGGAGCCCATATGGCCCCGCCCTACCGCACCGCTCCCCGAGGCGCCCCCCTCCCCCACCGCCAGCCCGGCGAGACGTCTGGCCCCCGCGCCGCTGGCGGCAGCCCTCGCGCGCACGCTCCCCGGCGCGTCGACCTCGCCCCCGGGGGCCTCCACACCACGACCGCGCGCGTCGACGACGCGCCCGAGGAGTCCGCAGACACGACCGGGCTCTCCGACCTCACCGCGGACCTCTCCGAACCCACGACGGGCCTCTCCGCCGCCACTACGGGACTCTCCGTGACCGCTACGAGGCTCTCCGACGTCACTACGGGGCTCTCCGACGGCACTACGGGGCTCTCCGACGACAATACGTCAGGAATCGGCGTCACTACGGGGCGCACCGTTGACAATACGGCAGACTCCGCAGGCGCTACGGGCCGGCCCCGGGTCCCGACCCCGCCCGCGAGAGCGGCCACGGAGTGAGAAACCGGCCCCGGCGGGCTCCCGGCGGTTGTCCTCGTTCCCAACGGTCTCTATCCTGACCCCACCACCACGCCCATGGACGCCGACGTCACGACCCTGCTCCACCGAGCGCGCGACGGCGATGCGGACGCGCTCGAGCGGCTGGTCCCGCTCGTCTACGACCAGCTCCGGGCACTCGCACGCGGGCAGCGCCACCGCATCGGCGCGGCCGAGACGGTCAACACGACGGCCGTCGTGCACGAGGCCTACGAGAAGCTGGCCGGCCGCGACGGCAGCTACGCCGACCGCCAGCACTTCCTGCGCGTCGCCGCCCGCGCCATGCGCGACGTGCTCGTCGACTACGCCCGCGCGCAGTCGGCCCAGAAGCGCGGCGGGCCCCTCCCGGCCCGCTCCCTGGCCGACCTCCACGACGGCGACCTCGCCGACGCCCTCGGCGCGCTGCCGCCGCTCAACGTGGCCGAGACGCTCGACCTCGACGCGGCGCTGACCCGCCTGGAGGCGCTCGACGAGGAGTCGGCCCGGCTCGTCGAGCTCCGCTACTTCGCCGGCCTCCCCATCCCCGAGGCCGCCGAGGCCCTCGGCCTCTCGCCCGCCACCGCCAAGCGGCGGTGGGCCGTCGCGCGGGCCTGGCTCTACCGCGAGCTGACCGGCTGAGCCCGTCCCCCTCCGTTTTCCGGTTCTCCTGGCGATCCCCCCTGCCCATGGACGCCGACCGCTGGACCCGCCTCACCGACCTCGTCGCCGACGCGCTGGCGCTGCCCCCGGCCGAGCGCGCCGCGCTGCTCGACGCCGAGCCCGACGCCGACCTCCGCGCCGAGGCGCGCTCGCT
>CAYPVZ010000200.1:0-6179 GCA_964414235.1 uncultured Rhodothermales bacterium
GCAGCATCAAGCCCGGCAAGCGCTGGGGCTGGTGCGACGTGATGCGGTCGCTGGCGAGAGCCGCGCCGCGCGGGCGGACGGCGACCGCCCGTCGCGCGGATTCAAAAAACGCCCCCGCCTCACGAGGAGACGGGGACGTCGGAGCGAGGTCCGCCGAGCCTACAGGATCGAGCGGAAGGTGCCGGGGAGGCCGGGGGCGACCGGCGCGGCGGCCTCGGGGCGCTCGGGCTGGTCCGGGGCGTCGGCGGCATCGTCGCCGCAGTAGGTCTCGAAGGCGTGCTTGAGGTCGGCCGCGATGGCCGACGCCGAGCGGCCCTCGATGTGGCGGCGCTCGATGGCGAAGACTGGATCGCCGTCCTTGAGCAGGAACATGGACGGGCTGGAGGGCTGGATGCCGGCGAGGTACTCGCGGAAGCGGGCCACGGCCTCGTGGTCCTGCCCGGCGAAGACGGTCACCGTCCGGTCGGGCTGGGTCTCGACGCCCTGCGCCAGCGCGACGGCCGGGCGGGCGTTCGCCGCGGCGCAGCCGCAGACCGAGTTGACGATGGCGAGGGTGGTGCCCGTCTGGGCCTCGTCGAGGAGCGCGTCGACGTCGGAGGCGGTGCGGAGCTCGCGGACACCGAGGCGCGTGAGCTCCTCACGCATGGGGGCGACGAGAGGTTCGGGATACATGGGTCGGGGGAGGAAGTCTGGGGATCGACGGCGCGGCGGGCTTCGAGCTTACGCGCTCAGTCCCGTCCGGCGTGGAGGTCGTCCAGAAGATCGCGGCCGTCGACGACGTCGAAGTCGTCGGCGAGAGGGACGTGGCGCTCGGCGAGTCGGCGCGCTCGCTCGCGGGCGGCGTCGGCGACGGGCTCAGCGAGGCCGGAGGCCCGGTCACGGGCGGCGTCGGCGGTCTCGCGCGCGGAGGTCGCCAGCCGCTGGCGGGTCGTGTCCCCGGGCGCCGGTGCGAGGAGAAGGCCAACAGCGACGCCGGCCCCGAAGGCGCCCAGAACGACGGCGAGACGGTCGAGCACGGACGGCATGGCGTGATTAATCTGGGAGGGCACGCGCCGATACCCTAGTCGAGCCGCCTGCCCCCGTTCACCGGGATTGAACCCGGCGTTGACGGAAGGTGGATCAGGGGGTTTCCCCGGGGCCTCATCTCTGAGGTAGATTCACCGACGCCCCCACCACCCCCGTTCCTTCTACCGCATGCCCTGGTCTCTACGCCGAGCAGCGTCCACCGCAGCCGTCGCTGCGCTCCTGGCCGCTGCCCCCGCGCGCCCTGCCACTGCCCAGACCCCCACCGGCACCCCGACCGCTTCCCAGGCGCCCGATACGGACGCCGCGGACACGGCCGCCCCCCGCCGCCGACCGGTCCCGCGCAGCGAGCGCCCCTCCCTCCGCACCCGCCCCGCCGCCCGCTACCTCGACCGTGACACGGTCGCGGCTCCGGTCCTCCCGACCTCGACCCGCTCGGCCAGCGCGGAGGCCGCCGCCTGGACCGCCCGCGCCGACCGCTCGCTCCGCGACGAGGCTCCCAACTGGCTTGGCATCCCCTACCGCTGGGGCGGCACCACGCGCCGCGGCATCGACTGCTCGTCGTTCGTCCAGCAGTACGTCCGCGAGACGCTCGGCATCGAGCTGCCGCGCGCGACGGCCGGGCAGCAGTACGAGGGCGTCGCGATCTCGAAGGACGAGCTCCGGGCCGGCGACCTCGTGTTCTTCCGCCGCCGCGGCGTGCGCCACGTCGGGGTCTACCTCTCGGGTGGCGAGTTCATCCACGCCTCCTCCAGCCGCGGCGTGACCATCTCGGAGCTCGCCGACGACTACTGGACGCGCTACTACTGGATGGCCCGGCGCATCGCCGTCGTCCCGACGCCCGGCCGGGCGCCACGCCCCCAGGCCCGCCGCGACTCGTCCGGCGCCCGCGGCTAAGGCCACCGCAGACCGACCCGGTCCGGCGTCTGGCGCGGAAACCACGCGCCTGCTTATCTTCCGCGCTCCCCCGCATCCCGGCCCCCGGTCGGGATGCGGTTTTTTTCCGGCCCCCTCACGGGGCTCCGTTCGGACCCTTTCCGCCATGAGCTCCACCGTCTACCTCACCGCCGAAGGGCTCCAGAAGCTCAAGGACGAGCTCCACCACGCCCGCACCGTCGAGCGCCAGCAGATCTCGCAGGACATCGCCGAGGCTCGCGCCCAGGGCGACCTCTCGGAGAACGCCGAGTACGACGCGGCGAAGGAGGCCCAGGGCCACCTCGAAGCCCGCATCGCCCGGCTCGAGACGACCGTCGCCAGTGCGCGCGTCGTCAACGAGGACGAGGTCGATGCCTCGAAGGCCCGGATCCTCTCGAACGTCCGCGTCAAGAACCAGACGGCCAAGCGCGAGGCGATCTATACGCTCGTCGCGCCCCAGGAGGCCGACCTCAAGCAGGGCCGGATCTCGGTCGAGAGCCCCATCGGCAAGGCCCTCCTCGGCCGCGAGGTCGGAGACGTCGTCGACGTGAAGGTACCGGCCGGCCTGGTCAAGTTCGAGATCCTGGAGATCACCCGCTGAGGTGGCGAAGCCGAAGGGCCGCCGGGGCGCGCTCGCGTGGCCCTGGCGGATCGCACGGACGCTGGCGGCCGTCGTCGTCGGCTACCTCGCGCTGTGCACGCTGCTCCTCGTGGCGTACCGCTGGATCGAGCCGCCGTTCACCGCGGTCCAGCTCCAGCGGCGCATCGGCGCGGCGCTCCAGGGCGAGCCCTACGAGTTCCGCTACCGCCCGGTCCCGGAGTCCGGCCAGGACCCCGACATCCGCCACGCCGTCGTCGCCAGCGAGGACGCCCGGTTCTACACGCACAACGGCTTCGACCTGGAGGAGCTGAAGAAGGCCCGCGAGAATGCCGAGCGGACCGGCCGCCCCATGCGCGGCGCCTCGACGCTGACCCAGCAGCTTGTCAAGAACCTGTTCCTGACGACGCACCGATCGGTCATCCGCAAAGGCTTCGAGGTGCCGCTGACGCTGCTCGCGGAGCTGATCCTGCCCAAGGACCGCATCCTGACGCTCTACCTCGACGTGGCGGAGTGGGGACCAGGCGTGTTCGGCATCGAGTCGGCGGCCGAGTACCACTACGGCACGTCGGCGTTGGCGCTCACGCGCGAGCAGTCCGCCCGGCTGGCGGCGTGTCTGCCCGCCCCCCTGGAGCGTCGCCCCCAGTCGATGGACCGCTCGTCATCGCGCATCCTCACGCGCATGCGGCAGATGGGCTGGTGAGGTCCGGGCGTGGGAGCTGGATGAGTAGTGGAGGTCTCCCGGACGCCACCCTACCGCGATGGGCGCCGTCTCCACGAGCATGCCCCCACCCGGCGGACAGAACTTGACCGGCCCCCGTTCGCACGTCCCGATCCCATGCCCATCGACCTCCGCTCCGACACCGTAACGCGCCCGACGGCCGCCATGCGCCGCGCGATAGCCGAGGCCGAGGTCGGCGACGACGTGTTCGGGGAAGACCCGACGGTCCGCCAGCTGGAGGCGCGGGTGGCAGAGCTGCTCGGGAAGGAGGCCGCGCTGTTCGTGGCCTCGGGCGTGATGGGCAACCAGATCGCGATCCGCCTCCACACGCGGCCGGGCGACGAGGTCGTGGTCGCCGAGCGGAGCCATATCTACCACTACGAGGGCGCAGCGCCGGCCGCGCTGTGGGGCGTCCAGCTCCGGCCGGTCGGCCCGATGAGCGGCGTGCTCACGGCGGCCGACGTCAAGGGCGCGGTCCAGGGCGCGCACGACTGGGAGGCGAGGACGCGGCTCGTGTGCCTGGAGAACACCGTCAACAAGGCCGGCGGCGTAGCGATTCCGAGCGCGACGATCGCGCCCGTCGCCGAGGCCGCGCGGCGCCACGGACTGGCGCTCCACCTCGACGGCGCCCGGCTGTGGAACGCGGCCGTCGCGCTCGGCGAGACGCCCGCCGCGCTGGCGGCGCCGTTCGACACCGCCAACGTGTGCCTGTCGAAGGGACTCGGCGCGCCGGTCGGGTCCGTCCTGGCCGGGCCAGCCGAGGCCATTCGCGAGGGCTGGCGCGTCCGGAAGCTGCTCGGCGGCGGAATGCGCCAGGTCGGCGTGCTCGCCGCCGCCGCCCTCGTGGCCCTCGACGACTTCGAGGCCGACGACCACGCGCTCGTCCGGGCCGACCACGCGCGCACCGCGCGCCTCGCCCAAGCCATCGACGCGCTCGACGCATTCCGCCTCGTCCGCCCGGCCGAGGGCACCGTCGCCTCGAACATCGTCCTGTTCGATACGCTCCGCCAGCCGGCCGCCGACGTCATTGCGGTGCTCGAGGCCGATGGCATTCGGACCACCGCGTTCGGTCCGAACACGGTCCGCGCCATCGTCCACCGCGACGTGGCTGACGAGGCCATCGACCGGGCCATTGAGACGATCACCTCCCGGTTTCGGTAACGAGACGCGTGCCTGGGAGCCGGGTATTTCCCGAGTTGCCGTTCGGCCGGAACTGCGATCTTCACCGGCCCTACACGAAGGTGGTCGCGGCCTCAGACAGATGGCGGAGTGGTTCCAGACGTTCGACGATGCCCGGGTGCTCGAGCGCGCCCGGACGGGCATCCGTCGGCTCGTCATTGCCTTCGCGCTGGTCAGTGGCATCCTCGTGGCCGGCGCCCCGCTGGCGACCGTCGCATGGCGCGCGCAGCCAGGACTCGTCGCCCTCCTCTGCGGCAGCGTCCTGTCCGTCCTCGCCACCGCCGTCCTCATCCGGCTGACGCGCGAGAGCGAGCGGCTGTGGCGGATCGAGCTCTCGGCGCACCATGCCATCGGGCATGACACGGCTGGTCGGCGGGTAGTCCTGCCGTGGTCGCGCGTGGTGCGCGTGGACCTGACGACCGAGGGGGTCGACGTGATCGGAACCGACACGGTCGGGCGGCCTCTCCGGCTCCGCGCGTCGGCCTCGATGCCAACGTTCTCGACGTTCGCCCATCGCATCGTCGAGGTCGCCGAGGCGCGCGGCTGCGCCGTCTGCATCGACGGCTGCCCCATCGCCGACCTCGACCTCGCGGCGCTCCTGCCCATCCTCTGCGAGACGGGCACCACGCCGGCCTGAGCACCGGGCCGGCCGCTGGCGACGCGAACCGCCAGCTGGCTATGCTACGTGCCGCTTCCCTTCCAGGAACGCGCCGACGTCGTCGAGCTGGCGCTCGGCATCGGCCTCGCCGAGAGCAAGCAGGTGCTCGATGTACTCGGCGTCGAAGAGGAGCATCGAGAGCCAATCCGGGCTGCGGCCGTCGCCGGAGGAAAGACCACCGAGAACGACTCGCATCGAGGGCGGCAGTTCGGGCGCGTAGCCCGACGCCAGCGTCGCGAGGTCGACCGACGGACGGAGCACGAGGAGATCGACCGGACGGAATCCGTTCCACTCCTCGCGCGGCGTCTCCTCCAGGAGGTCGTTGATGCGATGGAGCGTCTGCGCGTCGCGGTCGAGCACGTCGAGGAAGACCGCGTTCATGAGGATGCCCAGGATGCGCGTCGGCGGCGGGTACGCGTCCACCTTGGGCGCGTCGGCCTCGGCCCGCGTAGGGCCGTAGCGCGTGTTGAGCACGAGCACCTTGTCGGCGCCGAGGTGCAGCGCCGGAGAGAGCGGAGCGGTGAGGCGAATGCCGCCGTCGCCGTACCAGCCCGCCCCCAGCGTCTCGTCCTCGACGGCGACGGCCGGGAAGAAGAACGGGAGAGAGGCGCTGGCGAGCACGTGCTCGGGCCGCAGGCTCGTCCGCAGCGCGCGCCTCATGGGCCGGTCCCACGCCTCGACGCCCTCCCCCTGGACCCACGTCACGGACTGCCCGGACGTGTACGACGTCGTCGTGATGGCGAACGCGCCGAGGTGCCCCTCACGGACCGACCGCTCGACGGCCTCCATCGGCGACCCGACCGGTCCGAGGTGGCCTTCGACAAAGTCGCGGAGCGGCGTCGTGTCGAGAAAACCGCCCTCGGCTGGCGGCGAGATCTCGTCCGGTCGGCGCACGAACCGGAGGAGCGTTTGCGGGACCGTCGGCCGGTCGAGGCGGTAGACGTGCTCCGCACGAAGGTCGCGCCAGATCTGGACCAACGCCTCGGCCGCCTCCCCGATGGGCCGATCCGCCGAGGCCGCGAGGAACGCCCCGTTGAGCGCGCCGGCCGAGACGCCCGTCAGGATATCGGGGCGGAGGTCGGGGA
>CAYPVZ010000201.1:0-6157 GCA_964414235.1 uncultured Rhodothermales bacterium
CGCGAACGGCGCGAGGTCGGCCTGGGCGATCTCGGGCGGCGCGAACGGCCGGAGCGCGGCGTGCTCGACCTCGCTCCACAGCCGGTAGCCGACGCCGGGCTCGGTCCGCCCCGCGCGCCCCAGCCGCTGGTCGGCCTCGGCGCGGCTCACGCGGACGGTCTCCAGCCGCGACATCCCGCGCGCCGCGTCGAACCGGGGGCGCCGCGCCAGCCCGGAGTCCACGACGACGCGGACGCCCTCGATGGTCAGGCTGGTCTCGGCGATGGACGTCGCCAGCACCACCTTGCGGCGACCGGGCGGCGCGGGCTCGATGGCGGCGTCCTGCTCGCGTGCGCCGAGGTCGCCGTAGAGCGGGGCCACGATCACATCGCGGGGCACGGTGCCGGTCAGCAGCTCCGCCGCGCGGCGGATTTCGCCCGCGCCGGGCAGGAAGGCGAGCACGCTGCCCGACTCCTCCGCCAGCGCGCGCCGGACCGCGTCGGCCACGGCGTCCTCGATGCGAGGCGGCCGGCCGCCGGCCGAGGCGCGCGGGCTCCCGAGGTAGCGGGCCTCGACGGGGAACGTGCGGCCTTCGCTCGTCACGACCGGCGCGTCGCCGAGGAGCGTCGAAAAGCGGGCGCCGTCAAGCGTCGCGCTCATCGCGAGCAGCCGCAGGTCCGGCCGCAGGAGCGCCTGCGCCTGGAGGCAGAGCGCGAGGCCGAGGTCGCTCTGGAGGCTCCGCTCGTGGACCTCGTCGAACACGACCACGCCGACCGTCTGGCGGCCGTCGTCGAGGCTCGGGTCGCGGAGGAGGCGCTGTGTGAGCACGCCCTCGGTGACGACCTCGACGCGCGTCCGCCCCGAAACGCGCGACTCGCCGCGCACGCGGTACCCGACGGTCTCGCCGACGGCCTCGCCGAGCTGCGCCGCCAGTCGCCGTGCGGCTGCCCGCGCCGCGATCCGGCGCGGCTCCAGCATCAGGATCGTCCGGCCCATCAGCCAGTCGGCGTCGAGGAGGGCGAGCGGGACGCGCGTCGTCTTGCCGGCGCCGGTGGGCGCCTGGAGCACAGCGGCACCCGCCTCGCCGAGGGCGTCGACGAGGCGGGGGAGGATGGCGTCGACGGGGAGCGGGGGGCCGGGGAGACGGATGGGAGCCGGGGGATGGGCGCCCGTAAGATGCGTCCGGCGGGCACGGTCCGGCGGTGGCGGGGACAAACGGGATCGTGGGGAGTAGGAGCCCGCGTTTCCTCGCGCCCGATGTCTCCGTCCGTCCGTCTCCGCGTCCTCTGGGAGCGCTACGTCGCCCCGACGCGGGCGGAGGAGGACCCGGGCTTCCGGGCGGTGCTCGATGGCGCGTCGGTGATCGGGATGCGGGTGGCCGGCTCCTTCGGGCTCGTCTCGCTACTCGGCGTCGCCATCGCGGCGACCGTCACCGTTATCCTGACTGGCGGAGGGATGCGGGGGTCGGCGGCGCAGGTGTGGGCCGCGCTCTCAGACAAGCTGTTCGTGTTTGCGGCCGCCGCGGTCTTCCTGTTCGCTGCACGGTTTCGGCCGGGCGTCGCGCTCGGGCGGTGGCTCGTCGCGGCGTACGTCCTCGGCGGCGCCATCTTTCTGACCTACGACGACATCGGGCGGCACGACCTGGAGTTCTTCGCGGCGTGGCTCTCGCTGCTGCTCGTGTTCACGGTCGGGACCGTCCCGTTCCAGCCGGTCCAGACGCTGACGCTGGGCGCCGTCGTGACCGGGCTCCACACGACCGCCGTCCTCGCGATGGGCCGGGTCGGATCGATGGTGGATACGGGCGAGGCGGTTCGGCGGCTGTCGTACCTCCTGCTCATGACGTTCCTCTGCACGGCCATGAGCGCAGCGCTCTACGCCGGCCGGCGGGCCCAGTACCGCGGGACGCTCCGGCTGGCGAGGCTCCGCGACCGGCTCCAGCAGCGCGGCCGCCAGCTCGAAGCGCGCAGCGCCGAGCTCGAAGCGCAGCAGACCGAGCTCACGCTGTCGCTGGAGCGGCTGGAGAAGGCGCAGGCCCAGCTCGTCCAGCAGGAGAAGATGGCGTCGCTGGGCCAGCTCACGGCCGGCGTGGCCCACGAGCTGAAGAACCCGCTCAACTTCGTCAACAACTTCGCCCAGCTCTCGGTCGAGCTGCTGGACGACCTCGAAGACGAGCTGCGCGAGGACGAGGCCCGCCCGGTCGCCGAGGCGCTGGCGGGCTCAGCGGACCTCATCAACGACCTCCGCTCGAATGCGGCCAAGATCCGCGAGCACGGCCGCCGCGCCGACGGCATCATTCGCTCCATGCTGGCTCACAGCCGGGCGACGCCGGGCCCCAGTCGCCCGGCCCCGCTCAACAGCCTGCTCAAGGAGTACATCGGGCTGGCCTACCACGGCATGCGGGCCGAACATTCCGGATTCAACGTCGACATCGAGACCGACCTGAGCCCCGAGGTCGGCGAGGTCGTGATGGTGCCGGAGGAGATGGGGCGGGTGTTCCTCAACCTGCTCGACAACGCGCTCCAGGCCGTCCGCGAACGGGCTCAGGGCGGAGGGCCGGGGTACGAGCCACGGCTCCGTGTGCAGTCGCGGCCCTGGCGCGAGGTCGGTGCCCGCGTCGAGATCACCGACAACGGGACGGGCATCCCGAAGGACGCCCGCGACCGCGTCTTCGAGCCGTTCTTCACCACCAAGCCGACCGGCGAGGGAACGGGGCTCGGGCTCTCGCTGGCCTACGAGATCGTCGTCCACGGCCACGGCGGCGAGCTGGTGTTGGAGACGGAGGACGGCAAGGGCACCACGTTCGTCGTGGGCCTGCCCGGCGTCGCGCCCTCCAGCGAGCCGGCGGCCGCCGCGCAAATCGCGGAGTCTTGACGCGGTCATAACGGGGCGCTGTTCGGAATCCTGAGGGACCCCGACGATCTTCTCGGATCCCCCGGACCCCACCACTCCATGCGTCTCGCCACGCGAGCGGCCCTGCTGGCCGCTGTGTTCGCCGTTGCCTTACCTGCCCTCGCCCAGCCCCAGACGACCCTCTACCCCGGTGGCTCCGGTCAGCCCCTGTTGGACGCCATCCGCGGCGACTACACGCCGAACCTGACGCTCGGCTACGACCGCGCCCGCGACTCGCTCTACGCCTACGAGCAGCGCACCGACGGCCAGCTCTGCGGCGTCTACACGCACTACTGCGTCACGCTGAGGGCGGGCGCTGACCCCTCGACGGACGCCTACAACAAGGGCATCAACGCCGAGCACACGTGGCCCCAGTCGCTCGGCGCCGGCAGCGAGCCGGCCCGGAGCGATCTCCACCACCTGTTCCCGGCCAAGGACAACGTCAACTCGTCGCGCGGCAACCACCCGTACGGCGAGATCCCGGACAGCGAGACCGACACGTGGTACCGTGAGTCCGCCAGCCAGACGTCGATCCCGACCGTCTTCATCGGCGAGTGGAGCGAGAAGGACAACGCGAACCCAGCGCCCGGCTTCTCGGCCCGCTTCGAGCCGCGCGACGACCACAAGGGCGATGCCGCCCGCGCCGTCTTCTACTTCCGCACGATCTACCCGGCGGCCATCGCGTCCGCCGGCGGGACCTCGTTCTTCGAGGTGATGAAGAGCGACCTCATCGTCTGGCACTACGCCGACCCGGTCAACCTCAGCGAGTACGCGCGCTCGGCGTGGATCGCTAGCCTGCAGGGGACGCCGAACCCCTACATCCTGGACTCGACACTCGCGCGCCGCGCCTTCAGCCTCACCGGCGTCCCGCCGGATTCGACTGGGAACGAGGGCCCGGGCGATCCGGACGACGGCGAGCCGGGCTCCGGCGGCGTGCTCTGGGTCAACGAGCTCCACTACGACAATGCCTCGACCGACGCGGACGAGGGCGTCGAGATCGCCGGGCCTGCCGGGACGTCGCTGGCCGGCTGGACGCTCGTCCTCTACAACGGCAGCGACAACACGGCCTACGACACCGTCGCGTTGGCGGGCACGATCCCGGACCAGGAGGCCGGCTTCGGGACCGTGTGGACGGCCATCCCGGGCCTCCAGAATGGAGCGCCCGACGGACTGGCGCTCGTCGACCCGGACGACGTCGTCGTCGAGTTCCTGAGCTATGAAGGCAGCCTGACCGCCAGCGGCGGCGCAGCCGACGGCCTGACGGCTATCGACATTGGCGTAGAGGAGACGGGGACTACACCGCTCGGCTACAGCCTCCAGCGGACGGGCGAGGGCCACACGGCCGCGGACTTCACGTGGGCCGAGCCCCAGGCCGCCACGCCGGGCCAGCCGAACATCGACCAGACGTTCGTCTTCCTGCCGGTGGCGTGGATCAACGAACTCCACTACGACAACGCCTCGACCGACGCGAACGAGGGCGTCGAGATCGCCGGCACGGCCGGGCTCGACCTCACGGGCTGGAGCGTCGTCCTCTACAACGGCTCCGGCGGCGCCGTCTACGACACGATCGCGCTCTCGGGCACCATCGACGACGAGGGGACCGGGTTCGGGGCCCTCTGGTTCGATCGGTCCGGCATCCAGAACGGCTCGCCCGACGGGCTGGCGCTCGTCGACGGCGAGGGCACCGTGGTGGAGTTCCTGAGCTACGAGGGTGGGATGACGGCCAACGGCGGCGCGGCCGACGGGCTGGCCTCGACCGACATCGGCGTCGAGGAGACCGGCTCGACCGGCACCAACGAGTCGCTCCAGCGCACGGGTGAGGGCGTCACGGCCGCCGCGTTCGAGTGGGTCGGTCCCCGCGTCCAGTCGCGCGGCATCCTGAACGCCGGCCAGATCGTCGGCGACCCGGGGCCGCGGGCGACGGCCACGGAGACCGCGCCTGCTGCGCTGGAGGTGACGGCCTACCCGAACCCCACGCGGGGGCGGACGACCGTCGCGCTCCGCCTGGACGCGCCCGCCGCCGTCGCCGTCGAGGTCTACGACGCCATCGGCCGGCGCGTGGCGACGGTCGACGCCGGGCCGCTCGGCGCCGGCTTCCAGTCGGTCGAGCTGGGGCTGCACGACGTCCCGGCCGGCGTCTACCTCGTCCGTGTGACGGCGGGGACGCACGTGGCCGTCCTGCCGCTGAGCGTGGTCCGCTAAGCCGGGCCCCGGCTCGCGTCCCTCCGAGGCGCCCCCGGATTTTTTCCGCGGGGCGCCTCATCGCGTTCGGCGAATCCGCGGTGTGGAGTACCTAGGGCATCTCTCCCCATCGCCACTGCCATGTCCGGTTGGAAAGGGATCGTCGGATCCAGCTTCACCCCCGAGACCTTCGACGACTACTGCCACAGCCTGAAGTGGACGGCGTGGCGGCCGTCGTTCCTCGTGCTCCACAACACGGCCGTCCCGACGCTCGCCCAGCGGCCCAGCGGGTTCAGCAAGCAGCACATCCTGAACCTGGAGGCCTACTACCGGGACACGATGCACTGGAAGGCCGGCCCGCACCTATTCGTCGACGACCGCCAGATCTGGGTGTTCACGCCGCTCACGGTCTCCGGCACGCACTCGCCGTCGTGGAACAAGGTCGCGCTCGGCATCGAGATGCTGGGCGACTACGAGCACGAGCCGTTCGCCTCCGGCCGGGGGCTGGCGGTGCGCAAGAACACCGTCGCCGCGCTGGCGACGCTCAGCGCCGTGCTCGGGCTGGAGCCCGGCTCGATGCGGATCCACCGCGAGGACCCCGCGACGACGCACGCCTGCCCCGGCGCGAACGTCCGCAAGCTGGAGGTCATCCAGGAGGTCGCCGACCTGATGGCCGCGCGCCACCCGGGCGAGCACGAGGTGCCGAGGACCCCGCTCGTGCTGGCGCTTCACCAGAGAGTGCCGGACGTGAGCGAGAGCCAGGCCGTCGGTGCGTTCACGAAGGCCATCGCGCGGGGCTCGGCGGCGCACGCCGCGCTCGTCCGCAATCGCAACCCCGACGTCGTGTTCAAGGGCGAAGAGCCCGACGCGGACGACGACCGGACCATGACGCCGCGGCTGAGCGCGTGCGTGGACCGGCTGGCGGCGTTCGTCGCGGCCGAGTTCCCCGGCGTCAAGCTCCGCGTGACCGAGGCCTGGGACGACGGCACGACGCACGCGCCGACGAGCCGCCACCGCGAGGCCCGCGCGGCCGACCTCACGACGTCCGACAGGGACGGCGCCAAGCTGGGCCGGCTGGCCGGCCTCGCCGTCGAGGCCGGCTTCGACT
>CAYPVZ010000202.1:0-6115 GCA_964414235.1 uncultured Rhodothermales bacterium
GCGGGCGCGCGCCCGAGTGCCTCGACGTGTGGGTCGGCCGCGCGCCGCTCGACGAGGTCCAGCCGCCGGACCCGTCGATCTACGTCTTCGGCAACGACGACCGGTGGCGCCTCGCCGTCGAGCCCGTCGACTCGCCCGAGGGGCAGGTCGACGCCGTCTCGCTCGACCGCGCCGCCGGCTTCGGCCCGTCCCGCGCCGTCGCCGACTCGCTGAAGGCCCACTACCCGGACCTGATCATCGGGCTGATTCCGTGCGCGATGGGCGCGACGATCATCGAGGAGTGGCACACGAGCGTGGACAACGCGACGCTTTACGGTTCGTGTCTCAAGCGCGTCCGCGCCGCCGAGCCGATGGGCCGGCTGGCGGGCGTCCTCTTCTTCCAGGGCGAGAGCGACACGAACGACCTCGACACGCTCCACGGCGTCCCGCTCCGCCCGGACACGTGGGCGACGCACTTCACGCGCTACGTCCACGACCTCCGGAGCGACCTCCGCCAGCCGCAGCTGCCCGTCGTCTTCGCGCAGATCGGCGCGCACACGGCGCCGGACCGCTACGTGAACTGGGCGACGGTCCAGGCCCAGCAGGCGAGCGTGGATCTCCCGCAGGTGCAGATGATCACGACGTCCGACCTGTCGCTCATCGACCGGGTCCACTACGACGTGCCGAGCTACCGGACGATTGGCGGCCGGTTCGCGTCGGCGATGGCTGGCCTCCTCGGCGCCGCGCCCGGGCTCGACGTCCAGGGCCACCGAGGCGGGCGAGGTCGGCTCCCGGAGAACAGCCTCCCGGCCATGCGCCTCGCGCTCGACCTCGGCGTGACGACGCTGGAGATGGACGCCGTCGTCTCGGCCGACGGGCAGGTGCTGCTGTCGCACGAGCCGTGGTTCAACGCCGAGATCTGCTCGCGGCCGGACGGCACGCCCGTCCCGGCGCACGAGGAGGACGCCTACAGCCTCGGCCACATGACCTACGCCGAGATCGAGCGGTTCGACTGCGGCAGCCGCGGCAACCCGCACTTCCCGAGCCAGCAGGCGATGCCGACGGTCAAGCCGCTGCTCGACGACGTGCTCGACCTCGCCGAGGGCTACGTCCGCCAGTCTGGCCTGGGGCCGATCCGCTACAACATCGAGATCAAGTCGAGCCCGCAGCGCGACAGCGTGTTCACGCCGCTGCCGCCGGCCTACGCCCGCGCGCTCTACGACGTCCTCAAGCGCCACGGCGTGCTCGACCGCGCGACCGTCCAGTCGTTCGACCCGCGCTCGCTCGAAGCCATGCGCGCCATCGACCCGACGGTCCCGCTGGCGTTCCTCGTCGACAACGACGACGGGCTGGCGGCGAACCTGGACCGGCTCAGCTTCACGCCGGACATCTACAGCCCACACCAGCGCCTCGTCGACGCCGCGCTCGTCGTCGGCGCCCACCAGCGCGGCGTCCAGGTGATCCCGTGGACGGTCAACGACGCCGACGACATGCGCCGGCTCGTCGCCCTCGGCGTCGACGGCCTCATCTCCGACTACCCGGACCTCGCACTCGAAACCGTCGGTCGCCGCTAGCCCGCCTCTCTGCCCATGTTCTCGCTCTTCGCCCCCGCGCCGCCCGCGCCCCGCCTCCCCGAGGACGAGGTCCAGCGGAAGTATCCCAAGCTGCGCTGGCAGATCCTGGAGTCGACGTTCATCGGCTACGCCACGTTCTACTTCGTCCGCAATAACCTCGCGGTGGCGGCGGACACGATGGGGGAGGCCCTGTCGTACTCGAAGGACGACATCGGCAACATCTTCGCCGTCACTGCCATCGCCTACGGGCTGGGCAAGTTCCTGCTGGGGGCGCTCTCCGACCGGAGCAACCCGCGCTACTTCATGCCCGCCGGCCTGCTCCTGAGCGCGGTCTGCAACTTCGCCTTCGGCTGGGTGGACAACTACACGGTCCACCTCCTGCTGTGGACGCTGAACGGGTTCGTGCAGGGCGCGGGCTGGCCGCCGTGCGGACGGTCGCTCGGGCACTGGTACAGCGTCCGCGAGCGGGGCTCCGTGTTCGGCGTGTGGAACGTGGCGCACAACGTCGGCGGCGGGCTCATCGGGCTCATCGCGGCCTACAGCATCACGACGTTCGGCGGCTGGCAGTACGCGTTCTTCGTGCCCGGCGTGCTGGCGGTCATCGGCGCCGTCTACCTGCTGTGGCGGCTTCGCGACACGCCCCAGTCGGAGGGGCTGCCGCCCATCGAGGAGTACAAGAACGACTACCCCTCGGACCACCAGGCGAGCCACGAAGACGAGCTCAGCTTCCGGGAGCTGTTCTTCGGCTACGTCCTCTCGAACAAGTACATCTGGCTCATCGCCATCGCCAACCTGTTCGTCTACGTCGCCCGCTACGCGATGCTGGACTGGGGGCCGACGTACCTCGCGGAGGTCAAAGGCGCCAGCGTCGAGGGCGGAGGCTTCGGCGTGTTCATCCTGGAGTTCTCCGGCATCGCGAGCACGATCCTGATGGGCTGGGTCTCGGACAAGATGGGCGGCCGCCGTGGGCTCGTCAGCTTCCTGTGCATGATCCCGGTGTTCCTGGCCTTCTGGGGCATCATGCTGGTGCCCGAGGGCGCCCTGTGGCTGGACATGACGCTGCTGGCGGTGATCGGCTTCTTCATCTACCCGCCCGTCATGCTCCTCGGTGTGGCCGCGCTGGACTTCTCGTCCAAGAAGGCCGTCGGCACGGCGGCCGGCTTCGTCGGGCTCTTCGGCTACATCGGTCGCATGATCCAGGGCAAGGGGATCGGCTATCTCGCGGAGTACTATTCGTGGGACGCGGCGCTCTACGCCATCCTCGGCGCGGCCCTGCTCGGTATCGTCCTGCTCGCCTTCACCGTCCGGCTCAAGCCGCGCGGCTAACCCTCACCTGCCTCTCGTCCCATGTCCCCCTTCCTCGGCGAAGTCATCGGAACGGCCCTCCTGCTCCTGCTCGGCGACGGCGTCGTCGCCAACGTCGTGCTGCGCGGCACAAAGGGGGAAGCCAGCGGCTGGGTCGTCATCACGCTCGGCTGGGCCATGGCCGTGTTCGTGGGCGTCTTCACCGTCGCCGCCGCCAGCGGGGCGCACCTCAACCCGGCGGTCACCGTCGGGCTCGCCATCGCGGGCAAGTTCGAGTGGGCGCTCGTGCCGATGTACGTGCTCGCGCAGATGCTCGGGGCGATGATCGGCGCGACGCTCGTGTGGCTCCACTACCGGCTCCACTTCCGCGACACCGAGGACGCAGGCGCCAAGCTGGCGGTCTTCGCCACCGGCCCGGCCATCCGCTCGACGCCGGACAACCTGATCTCGGAGATCATCGGGACGTTCGTGCTCGTCTTCGCCGTCCTGTTCCTCGCGGCGCCCGAGGTGGGCCTGGGCGCGCTCGACGCGCTGCCCGTCGCGCTCGTCGTGCTCGTGATCGGCCTCGCGCTGGGCGGGACCACGGGCTACGCCATCAACCCGGCGCGCGACCTGGGGCCGCGCCTCATGCACGCGCTCCTCCCGATTCCGGGCAAGGGCTCGAGCGACTGGGGCTACAGCGCGATTCCTGTCGTCGGGCCGCTCATCGGCGGCGCGCTGGCCGGGTTGCTGTACCTCGCGCTGAGCTAGTGCCGGAACGGCGGTCCGTCCCACCCGTTTCGATCCCGACCTACGGACCTCGCAGTCGCACGGGGCGGTCCGAGCCGTAACGTCACATGCAGCTACCGGCCGAGAGACACAACCAGATTCTTCAGACGCTGAAGGATCAGGGGTTCGTTACCGTGTCGGGGCTCAGCGAGGTCCTTGACGTGTCGGACGTTACGGTCCGGCGCGACCTGAGCTACCTCGAAAATCAGAACCTCCTTCAGCGCACGCACGGCGGCGCGACGACGCGGAGCCTCATCGTGCGAGACCGCCCGGTCTCGGAGAAGGCCAGTCAGCACGCCGACGAGAAGCAGCGGATCGGCGCGGCGGCGGCGGCCCTCATCGAGGACCACGACCGGGTGATCTTCGCCTCCGGGACGACCGTGCTGGAGGTGGCCTCGCACCTGGGCCGGCCGAACGGCCGTGAACGCGTTGGCCTGACCGTCGTCACCAACGCGATGAACGTGGCGCTGGAGCTGACGGGCGTGCCCGGCGTGGAAGTCCACATGCTGGGCGGCGTCGTCCGCCACACATCGACGTCGGTGGCCGGTCCGATCGCCGAGATGGTGCTCGGCCAGTTCTCGTGTCGCAAGCTCTTCCTCGGTGTCGACGGGTTCGACCTCCAGTACGGCCTGACGACGTCGAGCGCGTTTGAGGCGCACCTCAACACGCGCATGATCGAGGCGGCCGAGCAGGTCATCGTCGTGGCCGACGCCTCGAAGTTCGGGCTCCGCAGCTTCGGCCGGATCTGCGGGATCGAGCAGGTCCACCAGGTGATCACTGGCGACCCGATCCCGACAGGGATGGTGAAGCAGCTGGAAGACGCTGGAATCACCGTCACCGTCGTCTGACGGCGCTTCGCCCACGCGATGCCTGGCACCTCGATGGCTTCCGGTCGCGGCAACGAGGCACAAACCGAGGATCGGGCTCGGACCTCGGCGAGGCGGATCCCGACCTGCGGGCGGTCTATGAGCAGGTGAGGGAGCTCTACCCCGACGGGTACGGACGGCGGCAGGCCGCGCGGTGGCGCCAGCGGCATCGGAGGGCATAGGCCCTTCCAGGGCCGACGAGGCGTCCCGCCGCAAAAAGTGTGGAGGGGGTGAACGCGCACGGCGACGGTCGCCAGCGCCTCTTCGGTCTCGAGTGGTTGTGTCTCCCTCTTGCCACCCACGACGATCCCCACCTCGCGCTCCACGATGAGCTAGGTCGTAGTGACATTCAGCGGAGCAGCGTCATGATCGAGGCCACGTAGACCATCGCCAAGTAGCTGCGGCCCAACTTCTCGTAGCGTGTCGCGACCCTCCGGTAGTGCTTCAACCGGCCGAACAGCCGCTCGACCTTGTTCCGGTCGGCGTAGAGGTTGGTGTCGTAGGGCCGGGGCGTGAGCCGATTGCGCTTCGGCGGGATGACAGCCTCGGCGCCCGACGCCTCGACCAACGCCACCAGCCAGTCGGCGTCGTAGCCTTTGTCCGCGACCACGGCCTCCGTCTCGATCCCATCGATCAGCGCCACGGCTTGCGTGATGTCGTTGCGCTGGCCTGGCGTCAGGAGCCACCGGAGCGGGTTGCCGAGCGCGTCGGTCGCCACGTGGAGCTTCGTCGTCAGGCCGCCGCGAGAACGACCAAGCCCCTCGCGTGCGGCCGCCGCCGACGGTGCGTCCCCCTTTTCCGAGCGCCAGCGGCGTGCTGGTGCGCCCGGACGGTCGTCGAGTCGAGGAGGAGCCACTCGATGTCGGGCTCCTGAAGCGCGTCGAAGATCCGCTCCCAGACGCCACGCTTGGCCCACCGGTTGAAGCGCTGGAAGACCGAGTTGGGCTTGCCGAATCGGTCGGGGAGCGCGGGCCAAGGCGCTCCGGTCCGGGCGACCCAGAGCACGGCGTGGCCGGGGCCTACGGCCGGCCCAGGAAGAGCCGGTTGTCGCTGGCGGTCCGGCCGGGATCGGAGGGCTTGCCAGGCAGGAACGGGGCCACGTGAGCCCAGCGCTCGTCACAGATCGCGTAGTCCATCGTCGTCGGAAGGGGGACGACGAGATCGGCCGGAGCCCGACGGGCCTTGAATGTCACTACGACCATAAAAAGAAAACCCCTGTCTACCAAGGGGATGGAGACAGGGGCGGTGGGCTCTACTGGATTCGAACCAGTGACCTCGTCGATGTCAACGACGCGCTCTAACCAACTGAGCTAAGAGCCCGCACCGCTGGCGGGGCCAGCAGGCGAGGGCGTCCAAACTACCGACCGGCCCTGCGGGCGGCAAGACGCTACCGCCCCTCCCGTGTGAAGCAGGACGGAATCGTGGCCCGGCCTGATTACGATTCCGGGACGCAGGGGCTGCCCTTCTGCCGGAGTATCCACCAACGCACGCACCGATGGGTTCGGTTCAGGCCACGTGCCGTGTCTGATCGAGGGCGACAAAGCGGAGGGCCATATGCGGGCGTCGCCCGGTCCAGTCGCCAGTCGCACTCTCCGGCCGGAGAGTGCGACTGGCGACTGGACC
>CAYPVZ010000203.1:0-6062 GCA_964414235.1 uncultured Rhodothermales bacterium
CGTGGTCGGCTGGCGCCCGACGCGCAGCTGGCCCTCGACCGAATCGGCGAGCGGGTCCACGAGCGGCTGGCCGAGGCCGGGTTGCCGCCGTTCCGCTTCGTCGTCTCGTCCACGTTTCGGACGGCGGAGCATCAGGCGCACCTGCGCGGCGTCAACGCGAACGCCTCGGCGTCCACGTCGAGCCACGAGTACGGAACGACCTTCGACCTCGCGTACCGGCGCTATCGCCCCGGCGTTGCGCTCGCCAAGGCCGCCGACCGCCCGGCGATCCCCGTCATGCTCTCCGTCCCCGCGCGCCGCCAGCTGGCGATGCATCTCGACGTGGCCGAGCAGCTCTGGGCGGAGCGCGCCGCCCGCCTCCACGCTGCCGCGCTCGAAGCAGAACTGGGCCGTGCGCTCATCGATCTGGAGGACCAGGGCGTCCTGCTCGCGCTCCGCGAGGTCCGCCAGCCGTGCTACCACGTCACTGTGGCGAAACGGCTGGCGGACGCATAAAGCCGTTAGCGGGCTACCGTGACAGTTCGAGAGCGAACTCCCTCGGCTGTCTCGATGCGGACGACGTAGACGCCAACCCCGAGTGAGGCCGGGAGCGTCATGTCATGTTCGCCTGCCTCCGCCGCGCCGTCGGCGAGGACGGCGACCTCGCGGCCGAGCACGTCATAGACGGCGACACGTGCCGAGCCCGGGGATGGGAGTGCGACCCTGATGCGAGCAGACCCCCGAGTGGATGGATTCGGCACGATGGACATGGTCACAGCACCATTGGGACTGACCTCGTTGAGTGTCGCAATAAGAATATCATTCGATGAGTTGCATGCCCCATCGGGATCGTTGTTGTATATATTTACATTGCCGGGTCGGATGCCGGAGTAGGAACCATTTGTGATTAGTCCGGACAGTCCGGTTGAGCAGTCGGACAGGTTCGGGTTGTCGTATATCCACAACGAACTGGCTTCCTTTAAGTTAAGTAACCCATCTATATTTGTTAAGGACGGGTTGTTGTATATATATAGACTCGATATTGAATTTAGCAAATTTGAAATATTTCCTATCTCTTTGATGGATTTATTGTCGTGTACAATTAGGTTGCCAACTGTTTTTAGTGCGTCGAGTCCGCCAAGAGAAATTAATCCATCATTGTTCATTATATACATCGATCCTGGAGCACTTTCTAGTTGTGTCAGGCCCGACATGTCGTTCAGAGCTTCGTTGTTTTCTAATATAAAACTGTATACGGATTCTAGACTCGAAAGTCCTTCAAGATTATCGATAGATTTGTTTGATGTAATTTTTAGTATAAACATATTTTGCACCATCTCAAAAGGAGATAGTGATCTAAGTAATGCGTTGTTTGATATATATGTTTGCGTTATGGACTTTAGTGAGTTTAGGCCCGAAATATATTCTATAGATGAGTTGTTGTGTAGTGTAAATATAGTTATTTCTTCGACATTTTTAAACCCGGATATGGAAGTGGAGTTGGCATTGTTGGATATGGACAGGACTCCAAGAGAATCGGTACCATTGAATCCGTCAATGCTTGTGATTAGCGGGCTCCCTCCAATGGTAATGTCATGTATTGATTGTATCTTGTCTATGGGATTAAAGCTTGATAGGTGTTCGTTGTTGCTTATATTAACTGAGTTTAATGATGTTAGTCTGTCTAGTTTGTCTAGCGATATGACGCCGGTCTCTGAAATTGAAAGATAATTAAGGCTTTCTAGTCCCTCGAGCCCGTCGAGGCTGTGGAGTCCTTTGAGGCCGTCCAGGATGAGGTTCTCGCCGATGTGGACTAGCGAAGACAGGGGGCTGGTACTTGATATGTAGGGGCTTCCGGAGATTTCAAGGCTTTTGCCGACATGGATAAGAGAGTGGATAGAATGGATGGTTTTTAGGTTGGGGTTACTTCTGAGTATTAATGACCCTTCGACATATGTTAGTTGGTCTAGGCCGGAGAGAGTTTCGAGTTGGGCATTGTCTTCCACTTCGAGCAGTCCAGAGATGGACTCGATGAATTCAAGGCCGCGTAGCGAGCGGATGTGCTGGTTGTGGATGACCCGCAGGTCGGTGGGAGTCGGGGTGAAGTCCTCGGGAAGCGTCGTGAAGTCCTCGATGTCCCCCAGACGGCAGAACATGAGAAAACCGTTGAGGGTACGAAGTCCGCGGAGCCCGCTCAGATCCGTGATATCGGTGGGGGGGACTTGGTAGTCAGGCCCCCCAATCCACAGATACCCATCCACCTCTTCGCAATCAAAAGAATCAACTTTGTCCTGGGTATCTAGTCTGACATTTCTGCAGTTATTTTGTGCGTATACTGAGGTGGTGAGGGCGATGGTCGCTGCGAAGAGAAAAGTCGAGCGGAGCAAGGGATCGGCTTCTGTGAGTGGGCGCAGTCGGTAGAATAACTACGTCATACATAGTCGGGCTGCGGTGCAGACGAGGTCCGCCCGCGCTTCACCGGCGCTCCTCCATCACCTCGGTAGCTTCGCGGGCTCACGCCCGCCGCCCGCTGGCGGCCCGCCCGCGCATGACTGAGACCCCGGAGATCCCCCGCGACCGGAACCGCCAGCCGGCCGTTCCCCCGACGCCCGACCCGGCTCCGACCGGCTCGGCCTACGAGCCCGAGGCCGTCGAGCAGAAGTGGTACGCCTTCTGGGAGGCCGGCGGCTTCTTCGACGCCGAGCCGGACGCGGTGCTGGAGGGCGGCAAGACGCCGTTCGTCATCCCCATGCCGCCGCCGAACGTGACCGGCCGGCTCCACATGGGCCACGCGCTCCAGGACACCGTCCAGGACCTCCTCATCCGGTTCAAGCGGATGCAGGGGTTCGAGGCGCTCTGGATCCCGGGCATGGACCACGCCGGCATCGCGACGCAGAACGTCGTCGAGCGGACGCTCAAGAAGGACGGCGTCGATCGGAAGGCCATCGGGCGCGAGGCGTTCCTGGAGCACGTCTGGGCCTGGAAGGAGGAGTACGGTGGCATCATCCTGCAGCAGAAGCGCCGCCTCGGCGACTCGTGCGACTGGCGCTACGAGCGGTTCACGATGGACGAGGGCCTCAGCCGCGCCGTCCAGGAGGTGTTCGTGACGCTCTACGAGCAGGGTCTCGTCTACCGCGGCGACTACCTCGTCAACTGGGACCCGGACAACCAGACGGTGATCTCGAACGAGGAGGTCGACAACGTCGAGCGGCCGGGCTCGCTCTGGACGGTCCGCTACCCGGTCGTCGACGCCGACGGGACCGAGACGGGCGAGCACATCGACATCGCGACGACGCGGCCCGAGACGATCCCGGCCGACACGGCCATCGCCGTCCACCCGGACGACGAGCGCTACCGCCAGCTCGTCGGCAAGACCGTCAAGGTGCCGGCCGTGGGCCGCGTCGTGCCCATCATCGCCGACGACTACGTCAAGCAGGACTTCGGCGCGGGCGCGCTCAAGGTGACGCCGGGCCACGACGAGAACGACTTCGCCATCGGCAAGCGCCACGACCTGGAGACGGTCTCGCTGATGAACCTCGACGGGACGCTCAACGACGAGGGCGGGCCGTACGCGGGCATGGACCGGTTCGACGCCCGGAAGGCCATCGTCGCGGACCTCGACGCCAGCGGCCAGCTGGTCAAGGTCGAGGACTACCCGCACACGGTCCCGGTGTCGTCGCGCTCGAAGGCCATCATCGAGCCGCTCCTCTCGCCGCAGTGGTACGTGGCGATGGAGCCGCTGGCGAAGCAGGCGCTCGCGGTCGTCGAGGACGGGACGATCACGTTCCACCCGAGCCGCTGGGCCAACGAGTACCGACGCTGGCTCGAAGACATCCGCGACTGGCCGATCTCGCGCCAGCTCTGGTGGGGCCACCGGATCCCCGTGTGGTACCCCGTGGATGAGAACGGCGAACGCGACGAAGCCCACTTCGTCGTGTCGGTCGACAGCCCGGGCGAGGGCTACGTGCAGGACGAGGACGTGCTCGACACGTGGTTCTCGTCGTGGCTGTGGCCGTTCGCCACGCTCGGCTGGCCGGAGAAGACCGATGCGCTGACGGCGTTTTATCCGGGCAGCGTCCTCGTCTCGGGCTACGACATCCTGTTCTTCTGGATCGCCCGGATGATCATGGCCGGCACGCACTTCCTCGACGAGGTGCCGTACACCGACGTGTTCATCACCGGCATGATCAAGGACAAGCAGGGCCGGTGGATGTCGAAGTCGCTCGGCAACGGCATCGACCCGCTCGACATGATCGAGCAGTACGGCGCCGACGCGGTCCGCTACACGCTGGCGGTGCTCTGCGCGCAGGGCCAGGATATCAAGCTGGACCCGGCCAAGTTCGAGGGCGGCCGCAACTTCGCGAACAAGCTCTGGAACGCGAGCCGCGTGTTCGGCCGGTTCGTCGAGTGCGACGCCGACGGCCGCCCGACTGGCGACCTCCGCCGCCAGCGCGCCTTCGCCGAGCTCGACCTCGCCGAGCGCTGGCTGCTCACGCGGCTCCACGAGACGGTGGCGTCCGTCACCGAGTCGCTCGACCGCTACCGGATCTCGGAGGCGGCGCAGACGGCCTACGAGTTCGTCTGGCGCGACTTCTGCGACTGGTACCTGGAGGTCTCGAAGGCGCCGCACGGCGAGACGCCCTCCGAAGAAACGCTGGCGCTCTCGACCGAGGTGTTCGAGCAGATCCTCCAGCTGCTCCACCCGTTCATGCCGTTCGTGACGGAGGAGCTGTGGTGGACGCTCCGCCCGCGCGAGGCGGGCGACGCGCTCATCGCCGCCGACTGGCCGGCGCCGTCCGCCAGCGAGACGGACGCGGAGGCCGCGGCCACGTTCGCGACGGTGCAGGACCTCGTGACGGCCGTCCGCCAGGTGCGGGCGCAGTACACCGTGCCGCCGTCGCAGGACGTCCGCGCGGTCGTAGTGGCGGGCGACGCGGCGACCGCTGAGGCCGTCGAGGGCGCACGGAGCTACGTCGAGCGGCTGGCGGGGCTCTCCGACCTCGTCATCGGCGCGGACCTGCCGAAGCCGTCCGCCAGCGCGGCGGTCGTCGTGGGTGCGCACGTCGTCTACGTGCCGCTCGAAGGGATGATCGACCTGGAGGTCGAGCGCACGCGCCTGCGCAAGGAGATCGAGGCCAAGCGCGGGTTCCTGACCGGCGTCGAGCGGAAGCTGGCGAACGAGGCGTTCGTGAGCCGCGCGCCCGACGAGGTCGTGGCGAAGGAACGCCAGAAGGCGGCCGACGCGACGGCCGAGATCGCGGCGCTGGAGGCCAACCTCGCCGATCTCGGCTGAACCGATCTCCCCGCTGGCGGCGGTCGTCCGCGGGGGGCCGAACGAATCCGGCGCCGTGCTGCGTTATCGTGCGGTCTCCTCGACCCTTGCCCTCATGCGCATCTCCTCGTTCGTTTCCACGTTTGTCCTCGCCGTCGCGCTCGTCCCGCTGGCGGGATGTCCGGCCCCGGCCGAGGTCGACCCTGAAATCGATCCGGGCTTCGAGCCTGCCGGCGAGTACTCAGGTGGGGAGCCGGCCGAGCGGTCGCCGGAGTTGGACGCGGCCCGCCAGCGTTGGGAGGATGCCGGCCTCGACGCGTACCAGTTCACGCTCCAGCGCATCTGCTTCTGCCCGATGCCGGACTACACGGGTCCGTTCGAGGTGACCGTCCGCCACGGCACGCTCGACACCGTCCTCCTCGAGGGAGCCGTCGTGGCCGACGAGCGCGGGATGACCGTGGACGACCTGTTCGCGCTCATCGAGGATGCCTACGAGCGCGAGGCCGAGAGCGTCGACGTTACGTTCGACCCGGACCTGGGCTACCCGACTAGCATCTCCATCGACTACTCGTCGCTGATGGCCGACGAGGAGATGGGGTACCGTGTCTCGGGCCTCAAGGCCGACGATCGGTAGGCTTCCCTCGTCCAATCTTCAAGCCCTCCGGAGGCTCCGTTCAGGCGAGCGGGCGTCTGGAGGGGGTTCCTTTGGCCGTCTCCCCCCGCGCGCCGTGTCCCGTTTCGTTTTGTTCGCCGCCCTCGTCGCGTCGCTCGCCGCCTGCGACGGTCCCCAGGCCAAGGCCGACGTCGTCGG
>CAYPVZ010000204.1:0-6057 GCA_964414235.1 uncultured Rhodothermales bacterium
GCCCGGAGGTATCGCTCGTCGATCTCGGCGGCGGCCGTCTCGCGCTGAGCCTCGTACTCGTCCTGCTCGGCCTTCGTCTCGGCGACGACGCGCTCGAGCTCGACCTGCTTCTCGTTGATCCGGTCTTCGAGCTCCTTCATGACGTCGTCGGCGCCCTCGACGGTCTCGGCCGTGTCGGTGTCGAGGTTCTCGTAGCGCTCGATCTCCTCGTAGGCCGTCGTGATCCGCTGGCGGTGGGCCTCGATCTCCTTGGTGAGGGCGTCGTACTCGCGGTTGTTTCGGACCTGGAGCTGCTGCTCCTCGTACTTCCGGATGAGGCCCTCGCTCTCGGCGATGTCCAGCTTGAGCTTCTTCTTCTGGACCTCGGCCTCCTTCTTGTCCTGGTCGATCTTGGTCAGCCGGGTCTGGAGGCCGGCCCGCTCGTCTTCGAGGTCGCGGATCTCCTCGGGGAGGTCGCCGCGGAGCTTCGTGAGCTGGTCGATCTTGGTGTCGATGATCTGGAGGCGGACGAGAGCCCGGAGCTGGTCCTCGATCGTGGTCGTGTCAGTCGCCATCGGGTGCGCGCGTAGGAGAGTCGGTCAGGGTAACCCCAGAAGCGGTGGGGTGGTTTTGAGAGCGGGGCGAATTGTGCCCGATTCGTGCCAGCCCGCGAACGTCCGCATCGGCGACGTCCGGTGGCGCGTGACGTCGACTGGCAGCCCGGGGTGCGACTGGCGGAGGCGCTCGGCGATGAGGCGCTCGGTGATGGCCTCGGTCTCGTAGTGGCCCGCGTCCACGAGCGCGAGGCGCGGCCGGCCGTCCACGTCGAGCGCCTCGAAGAAGCGGTGGTAGGTGACGTCGGCCGTGACGTAGGCGTCGGCGTCGGCGCGGAGCGCAGCGGGGAGGAACGACAGGCCCGATCCGCCACAGACGGCGACGCGCTGGACCGTCCGCCCGTCGTCGCCGACGTAGCGGAGGGCGCCGGCTCCGAGCGCGTCGCGGACGCGGCCGAGGAACGCCGCCAGCGGCTCGGGCGCGTCGAGCGTACCGATGGCCCCGTAGCCCTGGCGCGTCGTGGTGCCCTCCAGGGGATAGACGTCGATTGCCGGCTCCTCGTACGGATGCGCCCTCCGGATGGCCCGCCGCACGGCCCCTACGGCCCAACTCGGCACGACCGCTTCGATCCGCACTTCCTCGACGGCTTCCGGCACGCCGACCTCGCCGAAGGCCGGCGCCGCGCCCTCGCGCGGGAGGAAGCGTCCCGTTCCGGTCGTGGTAAACGAGCAGTCCTCATACGCGCCGATCTCACCGGCCCCGGCCGCGGCCATCGACTGGCGGATCGCGTCGGCGGCGGTAGTGGGCGCGAAGACGACGATCTTGCGCATCACGCCGTCGAGCGGCGCCAGGATCTGCGCGTCACGTACGCCGAGCTGCTCCGCCAGCGCGAACGAGACGCCGCCGTGGGCTGCGTCGAGGTTCGTGTGGATCGCGGCGTAGGAGATCCCGGCACGGCCCAGGCGCCAGACCAGCGAGCCGACCCCGTCGGTCGCCGTCACGCGCCCGACGGGCTTGAACAGGAGGGGGTGGTGCGTGACGATGAGGCCCGCGCCGGTCTCGGCGGCCTCGTCGATCACCGTCGGCGTCAGGTCCAGCGCGACGAGGACCCGGTCGATCTCCTGCGCCGGATCACCCACCTGGAGCCCGACGCGGTCGAAGTCGGCCTTCTGGCCGGGCGGGGCCCAGGCATCGAGGGTCGAGAGGACGTCGGCGACGGTCATGAGGGCTCCGGGGTGAGGCGCGTTGCGCGGCCCTTGGCTTCATCCACCCGCATCAGGATGGCGGCGCCAAGGCCGAACAGGAGCAGGACGAAGGCGACGCCGGCACGCGGGGTTCCGAAGACGGCCGTCAGGAGCCCGAACATGGCCGGGCCGATGAAGGCGGTCGCCTTGCCCGAGAACGCGAAGAAGCCGTAGAACTCCGTCTCCTTGTCCGGCGGCACGAACCGCCCGAGGAGCGACCGGCTGGCGGCCTGGTTCGGGCCAGCCGCGATGCCGATCAGCAGGCCCGCGCCCCAGAGCCACGCCTTCGACACGCCGACGACGGCGACCAGCGTGGCGACCGCCAGCAGCCCCAGCGAGATGAAGATGGTCCGCTTGCCGCCGATGGCGTCGTCGAGGAACGAGAAGGCGAACGCGCCGAGGCCGGCGGCCACGTTGAGCGCGATGCCGAAGAAGATGATCTCGGACTCCGAGAAGTCGTAGGCCGTCGCCGCGAAGATGCCGCCCATCGAGAAGATGGTGACGATGCCGTCGTTGTAGAACAGGCGCGCGAGGAGGAGCCGGACGATCTGGCGGTACTGGCGGAGGTGCCGGGCCGTCTCCTTCAGCTCGCCGAACGTCGCGCGGATGAGCCCGCGAGGCGCGCCGCCCTCGGCCTTCGGCTCCTTCAGCACGAGCAGCGCGGGCAGCGAGAACAGCAAGAACCAGACGGCCACGAGGACATTCGTGACGCGGACGTGCTCGCCCGTCGCCTTGTCGAGCCCGAACGGCGCGACCTCGGGTTGGATGAACACGAAGAGCGAGATGATGAGGCAGAGCAGGCCGCCGGCGTAGCCCAGCGCCCAGCCCCAGCCCGACACGCGCCCGATCTTCTCCGGCGGGGCGATCTCGGGCAGGAACGCGTTGTAGAACACCTGCCCGAGCTCGAACGCGACGTTCGCGATGGCGACCAGCACGACGGCCGTCACGACGTCGCCGCGCTGGGGGAAAAACAGCAGCGCCGTCGCGCCGACGCAGAGGAGCGTCGTCATGAGGAGCGCCCGTTTGCGCGTGCCCGTGCGGTCCGCCAGCGCGCCGAGGAGCGGCGAGAGGAGGGCCACGAGCGCCGCCGACGGCGTCAGCACGCCCCACGTCCACCAGAACGTCCCGGAGGTCTCGGTCTCGGCGATGCCCTTCACGAAGAACGTCGCGTAGACGAACGTGATGATGAGCGTCGTGAACGCCGAGTTGGCGAAGTCGAAGAACGACCAGGCCCAGAGGGTGCGGGCGTCGCCGCGCGGTGGGGACTCGGACATCGGGCGGGGGGAGGGGGCTCGAAGCTACCGGACCTCTCCACACCGTCCCTGATGCGGTCGGACTATCTTTTCGGCAGGCCCACGTAGCTCAGGGGATAGAGCGTCGGTTTCCTAAACCGCAGGTCGCTGGTTCGATTCCAGCCGTGGGCACCCCGGAAGCGGCCATCTTCAGCGACCCTGCCCGGCGCGACCGTTGCGATCCCGCCGCGATGTTGGCAACGCATGTGCAAACGGTCTCCGCGCCGGAGGCCTCGCGCGGGTGCGACTGGCGGTTCTGAATGCAGCGGCACGAACGTTTCTACGAACACCTCCTGACGCCGTAAAAGCCGAAAGCCCCTGTCCCACAACGGGACAGGGGCTTTCGCTGCTGGTGTACGCCCGAGAGGATTCGAACCTCTGGCCTTCAGAACCGGAATCTGACGCTCTATCCAGCTGAGCTACGGGCGCGCTGGTCGGCCCAAGATACAGCGACTGGCGGCGGGGGCACGCGACAGACTCACAAGAGAACGTGAACCGTCAGTGAGCCACGCCATAGCGGTCGCTCACGGGGACGTCGCCATTGCGGCGGCGCTGCTCGTAGCGGGCGGCCCGCGCCATCGCCCGACGGCTGTCGCTAGAGTCGTTCGAAGTGCCCTCGTCGTGGGCGGCCTGGTCGAGCTTCTTGTCGGAGAGGAGCTGGAGGTGCTCCGGATTCGTGGGCGTCATCGGTACAGAGGAAAGAGAGGTCTCTCTGATACCCGCGACTCGCCTGACGGTTGCCCCGAAGTGATCGGGGAAACCCCCGCTCTACCTCCGCGCCTGGAGCGCCGCCAGCAGGGCATCGAAGGGGAGCGCCGCGCCGAAAATGCGGCTATCGGCGCCGGCGTAGGGCACGATGAGCCGGTCGCCCCAGCGGTGGTTGGCGCACGAGAAGAGCACATTGTCCACGCCGAGGTCGTCGTCGCCCTCCGTCTCCATGTCGCCCGTCGGGCGCATGAGCGGCTCGATGCGGGAGAGGACCGGCTCCGGCTGGCGGAAGTCGAGGAGGGCCGCGGCGAGGTCGTACTCGCGCGCACCGTCGGGCGAGAAGTGGCCCTGGTGGTACATCGCGAGGAAGCGCCCATCGCCCAGCGCCTCCGGCGGGCCCGCGGCGCCGACCCACGACTGCGCGAACTCGCGGTAGGCATAGGACTGGAGGATCGAGCCGCGCGGTGTCCACGGGCCGGCCGGGTCCGGCGCGGTCGCCCAGTGGATGCTCATCGCGTCGTCGCCTTCCATCGGCCGGTGGAGCAGGATGTAGCTTCCGTCGACCGGCTCCGGCAGCAGGGCGGAGTTCTTGTTGTTGACCGCGTTGATCTCACCCGCTAGCGGGCCGTGGAGCGTCCACGTCGCCAGGTCCTTCGAGGTCGCCAGACAGATGTGGACGTGGCGGTCCTCGTCGTTGTTCGGAGTGGGGTCGGTGTAGCCCGTGTAGTAGAGGTAGTACGTGTCGCCGATGCGCGTGCAGCGGGGGTCTTCCAGGCCGAGGTTGTGGAACGGCGCGTCGGGCGAAAGGGCGGGCTCAGCGTCGCGGTGGACGAGGTCGAGCGTCGGCGTCAGGATCGCGCGGCCGAGGTAGGACGGTGCCATCCGGATGTCCGGATGCACGGCGCCCTGGGCGCGGTAGAAGAGCACACACGCGCCACCTGCGTCGCGGAGGCAATTTGCCTGAGCGTCGCTCAGGGCCCAGACGTCCAGCAGGGCCTCCAGCCGATCTGCCTCCACCAGCTGGCCGGCCGGGTTGAGCACGACCTTCGATTCCCAGTCGTGCCCCTCGACGGGAGAGAGGATCGGCCGGCCGCCGTTGAGCCGCTCGGCCTCGACCGGCGGGGGAACGTCGATGGAGCGGACGGGACCGACGGTCGGCGGAGGGACGGTATGCATCGGGCAGCGGGGGGACGGGCGAAGATATCGGCCGCCCCCCGCCCCGGCATGAGTCAGGCCGCGGAGACCACGTGTGGGCGATCCCGAATCGGTTCCGCCGCCACCAGCCCGAGGTCGACGGCGGCGAGGTGCGCCAGAATGCCCGCGATGACGGACTCTGCGCCCTGGTTCAAGTTGACGCCATCGGCCGAGAGGCCATCGTAGCAGGCTCCCGTGGCCTCGTCGAAGAGTGGCGTGCCGGCCCGGTTGCGGCCGTAAAACCACTCCACGGCCAGACGCGCGGCCTCGGCGAACCGTGCGTCACCCGTCCGTTCGGCGGCGTCGGACCAGAACCAGGCCGAGTAGCCGGCATCGATGGGCTGCTGGTCGAACGTCGCCCGCTCGCCGCTCCGGGTCCGCCAGCCCCGGTTGCCGACGGCGTCGAACAAACCCCGCCGGATCGTTTCCTGGAGCACGAACTCGGCCGTGGCGTGCCCGACCTCGCGTGTGCGGTTGGCCTCAGTGCCGTCCAGCCAGTCGGCCGCGTGCAGGAGGGCGTGAGGAACGATGGCGTTCGAGTACGTCAGCGCGTCGCAGACCCAGGGCCAGTCCGGCGCGCTGGCGCGGTCGAAGTGATCGACCAGGCGGAGTGCGCTCGCGCGAAGGGCGTCTAGGATCGCCTCGTTGTGGGGTTCGCCGTGGAGCGCCAGCTCGAAGCCGGTGAGCGCGTAGGCGAGCGCGCGGGGATGGTCGAGGTCGAGCCCGAGGGCGTTCTGGATGAGGCGGAGCGCGAGCTGGCGGGAGGCCTCGTCGGGTGCCCAGGCCGCCGTGGCGCCGAGGCCCCAGAGTGCGCGGCCGGTCGTGTCCTCGCCCCCGCCGCTGTCGAGGAACTGGCGGCCGAAGTCCATAAAGTTGTGGAAGGAGCCGTCCGGCCGCTGGGCGTGGTGGAGGAAGCTGAGCGACGTCCGGGCCACGCGGAAGAGGTCGGCGGGAGGTCGGTCGAGGCGCTGGGCGGCGGCGTAGACAGCGACGAGCGCGCGCGCTGCATCGTCCGCCGAGTAGCCGTGGCGGCGGTCGGGGATGCCGAAGGCCGCATGCTGGATCGGGGCGACGTCGTCGGTGAG
>CAYPVZ010000205.1:0-6051 GCA_964414235.1 uncultured Rhodothermales bacterium
CGGTACTCGGGGAGGCCGTTCTGGTCGATGCCGGCGTCGACGTCGCTCATGGCGGCCGGGGCGGGGGCGCGGCGAAGGTGCGGTGGCCGTGGCGACGAGGGTGTGTCTCGGGCGGAGTCCGCGCTGGCGGGGGCGGTCGCCAGCGGGGCGCACGGCTGGTCACGAGCTGCGACTGAATCGGTCGATGGCCGGGCGGTTCGACCGACAGTCGAAGGCCTCGTCTTCGATGACCTCGACCTCCCCGCGGCCGGCCTCGCGGCTGCATGTCCGAACGGAGACCGAGTCGCCGCTCAGCCGGAAGTCGAAGTACACGCTCGACGTGTAGAGCGTGTCACGGCCGCCCCCCTCCCCTGAGACTCGAACGAGGTAGTGTGGACTGGTGCTCGTGATGTAGGACTCGTAGAAGGAGTAGTACAGGGCGCCTGACGCGGACTGCTGCTTCTGTGTGACGAGCTGGATCGGCGGGGGGATGTCGAGATCGAAGCACGCGCAGAGGGCTCCGCTGAGGATGAGAGAGGCTGCGAGAAGCCTGGTCATGGGACAGGGAGGTCGAGGGAGAGGCCATCACCCGTCCGTCGTTCGGTAGGAACGAGCCGGAGGTCAGGTCTCGGAACGATACGGGCACGGGATGCCGGCTCTCCGCTCTTGCGTGCGGTGACCACTCGCCTCGACAGGCGGGTGAGGCTCGCGCTGGCGGGGGCGGTCGCCAGCGGGGCGGGTGCTACCCCGGTCGGGCGATGACGAGGCCCAGGGTGTAGAGGAGAGCCCCGAACCCGACGGTGAGCGCGACGGAGGCCGCCGGCCACCAGCCGCACCGGTACTCCATCTGGATCCCGCGCCAGGGTTCGAGGGCGACGACGGCAGCGAGCGCCAGCGCGGCGGCGCCGAACGGCAGGACGGGGACGAGGGGGTCGGCGAGGAGAGGCTCCCCGAACGCCGACGCCCAGTAGTTGCCGGACGTCACGAGCATGACGTAGAGGAACCAGAGCTTGACGACGAAGAGCGGGACGATCCAGACCCACATCAGGCCAGTCGCGACGCCGATGCGGGCGTGCCGCGCCGGCCGGCGGCCTCGGGGGCGGAGGAACCACACGGCGAGCATGAGGGCCTGGCCGAAGGCAGCGGCGAGGCCGGCCCAGAAGGGCTCGGCCCAGGGGGGCGTCTCGGCCTTGGGCTCGCCCACGAGGGTGGGGACCGGGATGGGCTCGAACCCCTCGACGTCGCGTCCTCGCTCGTTGTACTGCCGCGCTCCTTCGACCCACCCCTCGGGGTAGCCGAGGAAGGCGGGGTACCCGCCGCGGGTGACGGCGACGCTCGCGAGGAAGAACGTGGCAGCGAACGTGATGCCCGCGAAGGCCCCCACGACGAGCCGCCGCATTCCGATTTCCTGGAGCGAGAGCTTGCGTTTGAGGGGCACGGAGGCTGGCGAGGACGGCTGAAGCTAGGCTCTGTGCGGAAACTCCGGGTTGTCATCCTGAGCGCCCGCGAACCGTGAGGTCGGCGCCGCCAAGGATCTCGGCGCCGACGAAGCCATCGCGCGGAGGAGGGTCCGAGAAGCCATCCGGTTCGAGTCGAGATCCTCCGCTCTGCTCAAGGCGGTTCGGAGTTGCCCTCCTCCCTTGAGGGGCCTGCGACGCGGGCGGAGGGTGTCCGCAGGAGCACCGGGACCGCCTCGACACCCCCACCCCGCTTCGCGGGGAGCCCCCTCAAGGGGGCAGGAAGGCCAGAGGCTCTGAATCCGAACAGTCTCTCAGGATGATGCCCTCGCAGGAGTTTCCGCACACGACCTAGGGGATGGGCTCGCCAGTCGGTGCTGGCGGGGGCGGTCGCCAGCGGGGCGGGCGTCACTCCATCGGCTGGCGGAGGATGGTGCGCCAGCGCTGGGGGGCCGCGCGGCGGACGTCGCTGAGGTAGATCTCGTGGTGCTTCCCGCGCCACCGCGACCGCTCGGCGATGTAGGCGTGGAGCCGCTCGATGGTGGGGCCCTCGGCGTCGAACGGGCCGACGTGGAGGGTCTGGGCGCATCGGCCTTCGTCGACCGTCTCCAGGCGGAGCTTCTCGACGGCGGGGAGGGCCTTTTTCGACCGGACCTGCGCGATGGCGTCGGCGATGACGTCGTCGGAGGCGGCATCGGGCTGGAGGATCATCATCGTCCACTGCCAGCTCGCCTTGTCGCGGCCGGTGAAGGCGGCCATGTCGTCGGCCCACCAGAGCCCTTCGAGGGGCATGACGGCGTAGTCGACGCCGGTCGGGCCCTTCTTGACGATGAACTTCGCGGTGTACGAGACCGAGAACAGGGCCTCGACGGCCTCGGCGTAGGCCGGGGACGTGTTGGGGTCGCCGCGGCCGTCGATGCGGAGGTAGCGGAGGGGCGGGACGTGGACCTCGACGACGCGGTCCTTCGGGGGGCGGTAGAGGGCGCCCAGCTCTTTCTTCAGGTCGAGCTTGGCCATCGGGTGCGGGGGCCTCGGCCTATCGGGTGGGTGGCTCCGCCTCGGGGCCGAGGCGGGAGGGCTGGGTGGCCGCCGAAGCGGTCGGTGGGTCAGTCCCAGTCGTTGAAGATTACGTCGCCGGCCTGTCCGGGCGGCAGGCGGCGGTGGGGTAGCGCACCAAGGGGGCCGTAGAACGACCGGCCGCGACCGGTTATGGGGCGCTCTGCGCCGAGTCGATGATCCGGAGTGCGGACCGGGCCCTCGCGCTGACCGGCCATCCCGCGCTGGCGGCGAGCGTCGCCAGTCCGACGGGCGTGGGGACGGATGCCCCTGGGTCTACCTGCCCGCCGAGTCCGATGCAGCGCCGGGGCCGGCGTCTCGGCCGCTCAGCGCCACGCTCACCAGCGCGTCCGCCACTCGCAACGCCCGGAGCCGGTTCTGCTGGAGGGTGTGCTGTGAGGTCCCGGGTGCGAACTGCGCCGTGCCGGCCCTGGCCGCCACCGAGGCGAGCGCGCGGCGGGCCTCCTCCAGGTCGGCCCGCGGCAGGCTCTCCGTGCGGGAGGGCGCGTCGTCCACCAGCGCCAGAGCGATGCGCAACGCGTCGACGGTCTCGCCGAGCCTCGTGTGCTGCCACGTCCCGGCCGCCAGCTTCTGCCGGGCCTTCTCCGACTTGCTGAGGAGAGAGGCGAGGGGGCGGCGCGCTTCCTGCCGTTCCTCGGCCGTGGGGGCATTCATCGTCACGTTGTCTGTCTCCGAACAGAAGGCGCTTCAGCCGCAACAGGCAGCGACCGCGGACAGTGGGAAAGGCAACGTAGACGCCGCCCCCCGGCCGAAGCAAGAGCGCTGGAGCCCGTTGTCGGCCTGCAGCCGCGGGTTCTACCGCTCGGGGTACAAGGGTTCTTCGTACTCCCTCTTCTTCGCAATCTCCTTCTGGATCAGGTCCATCTCATAGATCCTGACGACAAAGTCTGAGGCCACTTTCAGGCTCGACGAGAATCCTCTGCCTCGCTCAGCAGGTGGGAATCCGGGGATGAACTCCACGGCCGCCACATGCTTGCCGCGAGACTTGGCAATGCTAATGGATGGAATGCTGTCTGCGTCCCCGGAGACGACGATTGCTACATCGTATTCGTCCAGCTTGTCCACCATGTCAACTGCAAGGGTTGTATCCAGACCTTTTTCGGACAGGCTGTGCTTGAGGAAGTCGACCTTCCAGTGCCCGCACTCAATGATGTCGATGTAGTCCGTGCTGCTACGTACCGCGTGGTAAAAACGCTTCATCCCGTCTACGGAGTCGACTCGTCCCTCGTGCCAATCTTTAAACTCATTGAAACACATTGCCCAGGCTTCCTTGAATACCTCATCCTGAGATGCGCCGCTGTCACTTAGTTCTTGCCCTGCGAGTGCCATGTAAGTCCGCTTTAGGTCCCGGTCCGCCTCGAACCTCTCTTTCAGGTGGATCTGGGCCTTTGGGTTTGCCAGATCCCAACGATCAATGTCTCCTAGCGCATACCAGTAGATCCGAAAAAGCTGGGCGCCTGCAGGTGTGACAGCCTCAAACGTGTCTCGCCATTGAGCGACAGCCTGATCAAATATGTAGCGATAGAAGGATTCGTAGTCATCAACCTGGATTCCAATTCCTCGAAGCGATCCCAAGAGGTTCGAGCCGTCGACAAAGAAAACGAAGCGATGCATTAGGGTATGGAGGTGAAGGAGCGCATAACAGCTAGCCGTTCAGCCGCAGCACGCTGACGACTGGCGGTGTGAACGAGGCAGCGTAGACACCGTTGCTTGGACGAGGCAAGAACGCTCGCGCGTGCTGTCGGCCTGTAGCGGTGAGTTATGCCGCCTTTTATGCTTCGGCTAGGGTGGCAGGATCGAGGGCAACCAGTTCGGCGATCTTCGTCGCAACTATTGACATCGAATCTTCCGCCGTACTCAAACCACTACGCGAAGCCAAGAGAGGGCTGACGTTGCGGAGAGCGTCGTAGGTCGTTCCATGCACAACAGGGACCAACCGCTCACGGGCTAGAAGCGCCGAAAGCTCTTTGTCCGCGATGCCCTCCGCCGAGAGACGCTTCAGCAGAGCAGGAGTCACCAAGACGATCCCGACTTTCGAATTTGCCAACCCCTTATCAATGGCGCGGAGCAAAGGCACGCCGAGGGCTACATCCTTCTCGCTGAACCAGACCCGGACCCCGCTTGACTCCAGCAGGTCGTGAAGCTCCTTCGCAACTCCCTGCCGGTCATCCCAAGCGTGGCAAAGGAAAACATCCCGAAGGTCAGGAAGAGTCTTCGCAAGCGTCTCGACGCTGCTGCGGACTGGCGTTAGTGCCCGTACCTCGGTCGGAGTGTAGGAGACCGACGAACCTGCGGGCGACCAGCGAGGCCTTGCGCTGCTCCTCGACCCACCGCCGCCGCTGCTGCCACTACTACGGCTTACCGTAGATGAGTAAGTCGAGGTCGAATACGACCCGTAGCCTCCGTAGCTACGGCTTCCATATCGCCCACCACACGCAGGGCAGTTCGCCGCCGCCGCCGCTGAACGGTGGCCGTAGACCGGTGCTGTACATCTTGCCATTTTCTAGACCTCCGCTTGGCTTGGGATAGGGCGCGTAGATAGTACGGTTCTTGGGCTGACACCCTCCTGTCACCTGAGTCTTGGTTTCAGGGCAGGCGGCATAACTAGAGCTTGAGCGGACGCAGAGGGCGGGAAGTCCCCCAGCGCCCGAAACGCGGACGCGGACGATGGAAGAGTACGCAACCGCCCAATACATGGCAAGACGACGAGTAAGTGGAAGGTCAACCCCTTCAGCATCGACGGTATCCGAAATGACTGACTCCCCGCCGCCACGTCCGTCTCGGTAGCCGCGCGAGCCGACCGAGGCGGGCCGTCCCGGCGGATCTCCCGTGAGAACCGCCCCCCGCGCCGCGCTGGCGGCACTTGTCCGCGGGACCGGCGTGTATTCTGACCGCCCCGTCTCGACTCCCCGCCCGCCCCGACATGGCCGACTCGCTCTTCGACGCCCGCGACACGCTCGCCACCTCCGCCGGCTCCCACACCTACTACCGCCTCGACCGCGTCGCCGAGGCCACCGGTGCCGACCTGGAGAAGCTGCCCTTCTCGATCAAGGTCCTCCTCGAAAACGCCCTCCGCCAGGCCGACCTGCCGGGCCCCGTCGGCGAGGACGACGTGCGGAACCTGGCGAGCTACGACCCCGCCAGCCCGGCGGAGGTCGAGATCCCGTTCACGCCGGCGCGCGTGCTGCTGCAGGACTTCACCGGCGTCCCGGCCGTCGTCGACCTCGCGGCGCTGCGCTCGGCGATGGCCCGCAACGGCGGCGACCCCGAGGCCATCAACCCCCGCGTGCCGGTCGACCTCGTGATCGACCACTCGGTGCAGGTCGACAGCTTCGCGCTGCCGCAGGCGTTCCAGATCAACGCCGACATCGAGTTCGAGCGCAACCAGGAGCGCTACGAGTTCCTGCGCTGGGGCTCGAAGGCGTTCGAGAACTTCAGCGTGGTCCCGCCCGAGCGCGGCATCTGCCACCAGGTGAACCTGGAGTACATCGCCAAGGGCGTCTGGACGACGCCGGGCGGCGACGGCCTGCCGGTGGCC
>CAYPVZ010000206.1:0-2712 GCA_964414235.1 uncultured Rhodothermales bacterium
CGTGTCCCTGGCCATCGCCCCCGCCCCCCTTGACACGCCTCGTCCGTTTTCTCCCCGCCCTCGTCCTGCTGGCGGCGCTCGCCAGCGGCTGCGCCGATCCCGCCGACGCTCCGCCGACGCCATCCGCCAGCGCGGCGACCGACCGCGACACGGTCACGGCCGCGATGGCCGAGGACACGGCGCTCCGCGAGGGCGACCGCGCCCCCGACTTCGCCCTTCCGAATGCGACCGGCGACACGACCCGGCTGAGCACGCTGCTCCTCGACGGGCCGGTCGTGCTCACGTTCTACCGCGGCGCGTGGTGCCCCTACTGCAACACCCAGCTCCACGACTACCAGGAAGCCATCCGGGAGGTCGAGGACGCCGGGGCGACGCTCGTCGCCGTCTCGCCGCAGACGCCCGACGGCTCGCTGACGATGCAGGAGAAGAACGCCCTCACCTTCCCCGTCCTCTCCGACGTCGGCAACGAGGTCTCGCGGGACTACGGGCTGGTCTACCAGGTCGACCGCAAGACGCGCGACCGCTACGAGCTCGGCGGCATCCGGCTCGACTCGATCAACGGGAGCGACGCCTGGGAGCTGCCCGTCCCGGCGACGTACGTCATCGACCGCTCGGGCACCATCCGCTACGCCTTCGTCGAGGCCGACTACACGCAGCGGGCCTCGGCGCGGCAGGTGCTCGACGCGCTCCGCCAGCTGGCGTAAGTCGCACCCGACTAGATCAGTCCGACACGGTCCTCAGGGATCGGGAGCACGTACTGCGGCGCCAGCGCCTCCTGATGCACGCCGAGCTGGCCGGTCCCCCGGAAGTCCACGATCACGGTCCGCTCGGTCCGCGTCACGACCTCGCCGACGCCGTAGAAGGCGGGCGCCGGGCCGTAGTACACCAGCTCGCCCGGGCGGACGTCCGACCGTCGGGCGCGCTGGTAGAACGGCGGCACCACCGGGAGCAGCTCCAGGCGGTACGGCGGGCGGGGGTTGGGGTAGGCGGTCGCGGACATGAGGCCGGTGGCAGCCTGAATCGAACTGCGCAGGGCGGACCGTAGTATACCGGCGCCTCTTCCCGGGGTCCTCTCTCTCGCCTTCTCCTCCGATGGACACCGACCGCCGCATCCTCGACCGCCAGGTCGGGCGGAACGCCCAGCTCCTGGCCGAGACCACGGCCGCCCTGCCCTCGCCCGAGGTCCGCTTCCCCTACCTGCGCATCCTCGTCTCGCTGCTGGAGTACGCGCACCCGGAGTGGAGCCAGGCCCCGCAGAAGGCCGAGCAGCTCGCCGAGCTGGCGGTCGCGCTCTCCGACGGCGCGCTCGACGTGGACGAGGTGGCCGACGTGGTCCGCGTCCGCGACGAGGAGCGGGGGCTGACGCCCGCCTAGCGGTCGCCGAAGACCGACAGGAACGCCGTCCACGGCCCGACCGCCGTGCGGTACTGGCGGGCCAGCGTCCGCGAGAGCTGGACGAGGTGGGCGTGGTCGTGGACCACCCAGGTCGCGAGAAGCTGGCGGAGCGTGACCGCCCCGAGCCGGGGGTGAAGGCCGGTTCGGTCGAGGTCGGCCTCGGTGAGGGCGGCGGCGCGCAGCCACGCGACGCTCTCGGCGCGGAGCGCGGCGAACGTGTCCAGCAGCGCCGCCAGCGGCTGGCCGTCTGCCCCGGCCACGGAACCGGCGATGTCGAACGGAGCGAAGGCGGACGGCTCGCCGTCGGCGTCGAGGATGCCGCGCACGCGGACGATCCAGTTCACGCGCTCGGCGTCGATCAGGTGGGCGACCACCTGGCGCGCGCTCCACGTGCCGTCGCCGTCCGTCGCGTCGATCCAGGACTCGGGGAGCGGGCGGAGCAGCGCGTCGACCGCGGCCGGCGTGCGGCCGAGCGAGGCGAGGGCGTCGTCGAGGTCGAAGGCGAGCTCGGGCATCGGGTCAGCGGACGCGGCCGGGGTTGGCCTTGATGAACGCGGCCCAGTCCTTCGGGGCGCCGCCCGAGGCGGGCCCGGTCTGCACGCGCCGCGCGTGGCAGAGCGCGACGGCGAGCGCGTCGCTGGCGTCGAGCGCGCCCGAGTCCGCGAGGTTCAGGATGGCGCGGACCATGAAGGCGACCTGCTCCTTGGCCGCGCGGCCCTTGCCCGTGACGGCCTTCTTGACCTCGGCCGGCGCGTACTGCGCCACGGGCAGCTGGCGGTGCATCGCCGCCAGCATGACCGTCGCCTCGACGCGGACCAGCTTCCGCATCGACTGGACGTTCTGGCCCAGGAACGGGACCTCGACGGCCGCCTCGTCGGGCTTGTGCTCGTCCGCCAGCTCCAGGATCCGGTCGTAGATCCTCTGCAGGCGCAGCGTGTGGTCCATCGCCTCGGGCAGGTCGATGGTGCCGAAGGCGAGGGCGCGCTCGGTCCGGCCCTCCACCTCGACCACGCCGAAGCCCGCCGTCCGCGTGCCGGGGTCGATGCCGAGGACGATCATGGGGAGCGGCGGAGCGGGGAACGAGAAACGACCGGGGGCCTAGGCGAGGGACGCGAGCGTCTCCTCGTCCATCTCCAGCGTCGAGTAGACGGCCTGGACGTCCTGGTGGTCGTCGAGCTGGTCGAGGAGGCGGAGGACCTTGGCGGCCTGGTCGGCCGGGAGCGCGGTCGTCGTCGTCGGGATGCGCTGGAGGCCCGCCTCGGCGGGCTCGATGCCGGCCTCGGCGAGCGCGGCCTGCACGTCGCCGAAGGCCTCGAC
>CAYPVZ010000206.1:2722-6008 GCA_964414235.1 uncultured Rhodothermales bacterium
GTCGTCGGCGTCGAGGAGGATCAGGTCGTCCTCGCCCAGGCCGTCGGCCGGGATCTCAAACAGAGCTTTCTGCTCGAACAGGAACGCGACCGAGCCCGACGTGCCGAGGTTGCCGCCGGCCTTCGAAAACAGCGAGCGGAGGTCGGCGACGGTGCGGTTCGTGTTGTCGGTCAGCGCCTCGACGATGACGGCGACGCCGTTGGCGGCGTAGCCCTCGTAGGAGAGCTCCTCGTAGTCCGCGCCCTCGATCTCGCCGGTGCCCCGCTTGATGGCCCGCTCGATGTTGTCCTTGGGCATGTTCTCGGCCTTCGCCTTGTCCACGGCGAGCGCCAGCCGGGCGTTCATGTCGGGCGAGCCGCCGCCCTCCCGCGCCGCGATCATGATGTCGCGCGTGATGCGGGCCCAGATCTTGGACCGCTTCGCGTCCGCGGCGCCTTTCTTCCGTTTGATCTTCGACCACTTGTTGTGACCGGCCATGTCTCCCTCGGGCAGTTCGTCAGGCCCGAAAGATACGGGGCGCCGGCCGGGCCCCGGGCGTCGCCGGCTAGCGGCTGGCGACGAGCTCGACGGACGGCGGGGTCGGGGCCTGCGGCGCCGTCGCGTACTGGACGAGACTGGCGAGGGCGAAGACCGCGATGGCGGCGAGGCAGGCGAGGACGCGCTTCATGGGGGATCAGGCAGCAACGCCGGCCCCTCTTGACAGACCCGTGCCAGGTCCCGCCTGCGCCGTTCACGGCGGCCGGTGGGGAACGAGATCGCTCGCCCAACCGGCTCTATCGCCCTCCCGGATCCAGAAACGGGACGGTCAGCGCGCGACCACGTCCCAGGTCTCGACGACCTCGTCGCCCTCCACCAGATGCAGCTGGCGGCGCGTGGCAACGGCGACGCACGCGTGGTTGGGCACGACGAAGACCGGGTCGCCGACGTCCCAGATGGCGCCGCCCGGCGTGTCCACCCAGCCGTGCTCCTCGCTGAGCGCCGAGACGACGGCGTGCGGGTGCGCGATCATGGTGCGCGGGCTGTAGAGGACCGTCCCGTAGGTGTCGAGCCCCGGCCGGCGGTCCGAGGTCAGCGCCTTCTTGCCGGCGTCGGTGATGACGCGCTCGGTGCCGTCGTCGAACCGCTTCTTGGAGATCGCCGTGGCGACGCAGACGAGGGCGCAGTCCTGGAGCCCGGCCGCGCCGAGGGCGACCTGCATCGCGTCGTTGAAGACGTAGGTGCCGGGGCGGATCTCGGTGATCCGCAGCCCGTCGCGCTCCGTGTTGGAAAAGACCGTCACGCCGGGCGTCGATCAGATGGAGATCTCGGCCGTCGCGGCGTCCACGTAGCCGGCGGCCAAGAGGCGGGCGGCGAGGTCGAGCACGCGGTCGCGCTCGTCGTCCATCACGCGGCGGCGCATGTCGTCGAGGGTCTCGCCCTCGCGGGCCGGGCCGTAGGCGTCGCCGCCGTGCGACAGCAGCCCCACGAGCCGCAGGGACGGGGCCGCCACGACGAACGCCGCCAGCTCGTCGATGGCCGCCGGCTCGTCCCACGCGATCCCGCAGCGCCCGTAGCCCGCGTCGACCTCGATCAGGACCCTGGCGGTCTGCCCGGCCGCCTCGAACGCCGCGCTGGCGAGGCGCGCGCCCACCACGGAGTCGACCGTGAACGAGACGCGCGTGCCGGTTTCCGAGAGCGCCGCCAGCCGCTCCAGCTTCGTCGGGCCGACGACCGGCGTGGCGAGGCGGATGTCGTCGAAGCCGGCCGCCGCAAAGGCCTCCGCCTCGGCCACCGTCGCGACGGTGATGCCCTGCGCCCCGCGCTCGGCCTGGAGCCGCGCCACCTCGGGGCTCTTGTGCGTCTTGACGTGGGGCCGGAGCGCGACGCCCTGCGCGTCGGCCCGGGCCTGCATCGCGTCGAGGTTGGAGAGGAGCCGGGCGCGGTCGACGAGGAGAGCCGGCGTCGGGAGGTCAGAAACGAGCACGCGGTCGCGGGTGGGGGCGCTCCCCTACCCCGCGACCGCGCGGACAGATCCGACCGGACCGGGCTACTTGATCAGCCGGAGGCTAAACGGGTAGCGGTAGCGCTCGCCCCGGTTCGCCGCCAGGGCCGCGCGGATCGGGAAGACGATGGCCGCGATGCCGGTCGCCAGCAGCAGCGGGAAGCCGATGAGGACGAAGCAGAGGATCCCGAAGACGACGCCCGCGATGAGCAGCGAGATCTGGAAGTTGAGCGCCTCCGCCGCCTGGTCCTCGATGTAGGCCGACTCGTCGCGCTTGAGGAAGTAGACGAGCGTCGGGCCGAGGATCGTGAACAGGCCGCTGATGTGCGCCAGGACGGCCGAGGACCGCTCCTCCGCGTCGGGCTCGTAGGTGTCGAGGTCGACGTCGAAGAGCGGGTCGTCGAAGTCGGAGTCGTAGGGGCCGGTGTGTGGAACGGTCGTGGGCATGATGGGCCTCGGGTGGCGTGTCGGGGGAACCCTACGCACACCCCGCGCCCGGGTTACGTCACCAGTCGTCACAAACCGCGCGACGGGCGGAGCGCGCCCGCCAGCGCCTCAGCCGAAAGCAAGAGAGCTCCCCACGGCACCTCCCGGGAAGGCCACACCGCCCCCCCGGGGTCTCACGACGTCGTCCGGGTCCCTCACCACACCTCCCAGGCCCCTCACAACGTCGTCCCGTTCTGCCACACTGTCGACCGGGCCCCTCACAATGCCGTCCCGCTCTGCCACAATGTCGCCCGGGCCTCCCACAATGCCATCCGGGCGTCCCACAATGCCGTCCGGGCCACCCGCAGCGTAGCCCCGCTGGACCGCGACGCCATCGGCTCCCTCCGCAGCGAGCCCAGACGACGTGGTCTCGCCTCCCGGCCCCGCCGCTGGCGGAGGATGTCCGCCAGCGCGAGGCGCTCCTACATCTGCTCCGGCGCCGAAAGACCGAGGATGGTCAGGCCGTTCTTGAGGACCGTGCGCGCGGCGGTCGCCAGCGCGAGGCGGGCGGTCGCCAGGGCCTGCTCCTCGCCGACGATGCGGCAGTCGCGGTAGAAGCCGTTGAAGGTCGTCGCCACGTCGCGGAGGTAGGTCGCCAGCTTGTGCGGCGCGCGGGCCTCGGCGGACTGGCGGACCTCGTCGGGGAAGGCGAGGAGCGTCTTGACGAGCGCCTCCTCGGACGGGTGCGTCAGCAGGTCGAGGTCGGCGCGGGCGGAGGCGTCGAGACCGGTCTCGGCCGCCTTGCGGGCGATGGAGGCGATCCGCTCGTGGGCGTACTGGAGGTAGAAGACCGGGTTATTGTCGGAAGCCTCGGTGGAC